>JBLMVY010000073.1:0-5199 GCA_050256935.1 Candidatus Levyibacteriota bacterium
TCGTCTCCGGCGAGGCGCTGGTGGGCGAGGTCGAGGGCAGCGTCGCCATCATCGTCGACGACCTGATCAGCGGAGGAACGACGGTCGCGCGCGCGGCGCAGGCCTGCCGCGCCCGCGGCGCGCGGCAGGTGCACGTCGCGGCTTCGCACGGCCTGTTCGCAGCGGCGGCGGGCGCGATCCTCGCGCAGGCGCCGATCGACGACATCGTCGTCACCGACACGGTATCCGCGGCGCGGATCACCGACACCGGCCTGTTGCGCAGGGTGACCTGGCTCGGCGCCGCGCCGCGCTTCGCGGAGGCGATCGCCCGGCTTCACCGCGGCGGGTCGCTGGTCGAGCTCGGCGAGGGCTGACCCGGGGCGACCGCGCCGGCGCCTGCCTCCACGCAGCGCATGGCGTGCGCCAGGGCGAGGCGCAGGTACTCGAGCGCCTGGAGGCGCCACTTGGGCATGGCCCGCAGCGCCGGATCGCGCAGATGCCAGATGGCGATCTTGGCGCGGATCGACGCACGATAGCTCTGGTAGAAGTCGATCAGCGCCTGCGGCGCGGCGTCGTCCGACCTGCGGCGGTAGGCGTCGAAGATCCGCTCGCGCAGCTGCGGCGCACCGAGGCGCTCGCATTCCAGCGCGAGGTAGGCGAGCTCGTCGACGGCATCGAGGCTGCGCAGCGGCCGCGAGAACTCCAGGCAGTCGATGATGCGTGGCGGCGAGGTCATGCAGACGTGCTCGGGACGAAGATCGCCGTGCCCTTCGACGATGCGCCCCGCGGCCGCGCGCTGCCCGATCATCGACGCCTCGCGCTCGAGCACGCGAAGCTGCAGCCGCGCGATCTCCTCGACCGTATCGGCGGGAAGCGCGTAGGCGGGAGCGCAGAGCTCGCGCCGTGTCGCCTCGATCTCCGCGGTGAGGGCGTGCAGGTAGGCATCGGGTGACATCGCGAGCGCCGGCCCGGCACGATAGAGACGGCACAGCGGGTCCAGGATCGCATCGACGTCGACTGCCGCCGCGCCGCGCGCGGCGATGATGCGGTCGAGCATCCGGTCGTGCGGGAGGCGGTGCATCCTGACCAGCCAGTCGACGACCTCGCCGTCGCCGCCGATGGCGAGCCGGCCCGTGGCGTCGCGGGTGAGGGGGATCGCCCCCAGATAGACGTCCGGGGACAGGCGCCGGTTGAGACGAACCTCGGCGCGGCAGTTGCGCCGGCGGTTGGCGATGCTGCGCAGATCGACGAAGTCGCCGCGCACCGGCTTCTTGAGCTTGTAGGCGTGGTGATCGGTGAGGAACACCCACGACAGGTGCGTCTGCACCCGCTCGACGCGCGTCGTCGGCTCCGGGTAGCTCTGCGGCTGCGACAGGAAGGCGAGCTTGGCCGCCAGGTCGGGGGCCGGGTCTGCCGGGGCGTCGGGTGCTGCAGCGGCCGGCGCGGCAGCGGAGGGAGCAGCCGAGGCGGCAGGGGCGAGCCTGTGCAGGACATCGCGCCAGGCCCGCGCGGACTGCGCGCGCTCCACGGGCTGCTCGGCGTCGTAGACGACGGCACAAGCACGCTCGTCGGCCCCCAGCGGCTCGTGCTCGCGCAGCTGCAAGGCGAGCACCGAGATGTCGGCGTCCGAGGCGTCGCGGCCGGCGACGCTGCGCGCCTCGATCCTGCGCCGCAGCGTGGGCTCCGACGCGACGAATTCGACAATGACGAAAGGCACGCCGAGCTCGTCGGCCAGCGCGCGGAAGGCGTCGCGCTGCCAGCGGGCGAGGAATGCGCCATCGACCAGCGCCACCCAGCCGGCATCGACGATGACACGGGCGAGGTCCAGCAGCCGGTCGTAGGTGGCGCGGGTTGCATCCGGCGCGTAGATGCCTGCCGCGATGCCGGCGCCGGTGCGCGCGTCGGCGGGAAGGCCAGAGAGGCGCTTGCGCTCGACGTCGCTGCGCACCCGGATGGCGGCGATGCGCTCGAGCAGGGCCTGCGAGAGCGTCGTCTTGCCGGAGCCCGACAGTCCGCAGGTGATCACGATTGCAGACCGGCCAGCGTCGGCTTCCCGGCCGGCGAGGACCATGTGCGCCCGGCAGTCGGCGAGCAGCGCCGACCTCGCCGCGCCCGGAGGGGTCTGGGCCGCCCGCAATCCGGCGACCTTGGCGCGGACCATCGCGCGGTAGACGAGGTAGAAGCGCAGCACCGCGAGTCCGGGGTAGTCGCCACCGTGCTCGAGATAGGCATTGAGGAAGCGCTGCGCGAAATCGGGACGTCCGCGATACTGCAGGTCCATCACCGTGAAGGCGATCTCGCTGACGACGTCGATCCAGCGCATGCGCTCGTTGAACTCGATGCAGTCGAAAGGCGTGACCACGCCGTCGAAGAGCGCGATGTTGCCCAGATGCAGGTCGCCGTGGCATTCGCGGACGCATCCACTCGCGCGCCGCGCTTCCCACTTTGCGCCCTGCGCCGCGTGCTCGCGCCGCGTCCAGTCTTCCAGGCGGGCGAGATCGGCGAGATCGGCGGGCTCGTCGAGCCGCGGTCGCAGCTCGGTGAAGTTCGCGAGGGCGACGTCGAGCACTTCCGCGGCCGAGCCCCAGGGGCGATCCGCCGGAACGGGCGCGACGTCCTCGTGGAAGCGGGCGACGACCGTGGCCAGGGCATCGACCTGCGCAGGCAGGAGCTCCCCGTGCGCCAGCATTTCCGAGAGCAGCGCCTGTTGCGGGAACTCGCGCATGCGCAGCGCCCATTCGAGCGCCTCGCCCGCGCCACCGACGACCGGCCGGTCGACGCTGCCGGTGATCGGGACGACATCGAGATAGATCGAGGCTGCGGTCCGGCGGTTGAGGCGCAGTTCCTCCTCGCAGTAGCGGCGGCGCGACTCGAGGGTGGTGAAATCGAGGAATCCGAAGTCGACGGCCTTCTTGACCTTGAAGGCCTGCGCGCCCGTCAGGTAGACCCACGAGATGTGGGTCTCGATCACCCGCACCGCCGTGCATTCCGGGCCGAAGCTCGCGGGATCGCGCAGCGCGGCTGCGAGCCGTCGCTGCAGTGCCGCTGCCTCGGCGGGGGACCGTGCGTCCATCGCGGGGGATCATAGACCGGAAGCGGCATTTCGGCTTGATGGCGGTCAACGTCGGCGCCGTCGTCTAGAATCCCGCCATGTCACGGGATCCGTCCGCGGCCTCGCCGCCGCCATCCCCGGTCCCCCGGAATCGCGGGAAGGGCGCCGCGGGCGCCGCCGCGCAGCCGCGCATCGCCAGCGACGCAAGGGATCGTGCCGGCGCCGCCGCCGACGGGCGCTGGATCGACGCGGTCTATCGCGTCCAGGCCGGCCGCGGCGATATCGGGGCCCGCGCACAGGCAATCGCGCTGGAGCAGAGCATCGAGGCCCCGCTGGCGGCGGTTGGCGACGAGCGGGTGCTGCGCGAGGTGGTCGCCCAGGTCGGCGACATCGTGCCCGCGGGGGCGCAGGCCTTCGACGTCACGATCCGCATCGCGGTCGAGACGACGGCCGGCGAGGCCGGGCAGCTCCTCAACATGCTGTTCGGCAATACCTCGCTGCACGACGATGTCGCGCTGGTCGACGCGACATTTCCGGCGGATTTCGCGCTGGGCTTCGGCGGGCCCGCGTTTGGAATCCCCGGCATCCGGCGGATCACCGGCGCGGTCGGAAGGCCGCTGACCTGCTCGGCGCTCAAGCCGCTGGGGCTGTCCGCGCGGGCCCTCGCGGACATCGCGCGCACGCTCGCACTGGCCGGCATCGATGTGATCAAGGACGATCACGGCCTTGCGGACCAGGCGGCCGCGCCTTTCGCGGAGCGCGTGCGCGAGGTGCAGCGCGCCGTCGACGAGGCCAACGGCGAGACCGGCGGGCACTGCGTCTATGCGCCCAGCCTGAGCGGTCATTACCAACGCATGCGCGAGCAGGCGGCGCAGGCCGAGGATTGCGGCGTGCGCATGTTCCTGGTCGCGCCGATGATCGGCGGCGTCGCGGCGCTGGCGGCGCTCGCGCGCGAGGTGAACGCTCCGATCATCGCGCATCCCGCGCTCGCCGGGGCGGCGCGCATCGCGCCCCCGCTGCTCCTCGGCCGGCTGTTCCGGATGTTCGGCGCGGACGCCACGATCTTTCCCAATGCCGGCGGGCGCTTCGGCTATACGGCGCAGACCTGCGACGCGATCGCCGATGCGGCGCGCGAACCCTGGCACGGCATGGCGCCCGCGCTGCCGGTGCCCGCGGGGGGCATGAGCGTCGAGCGCGTGCCCGAGATCCGCGCCCGCTTCGGCGCCGACACGATGCTGCTGATCGGCGGCAGCCTGCTCGCGGCCGGCGACAGGCTCGCCGAGCGCTGCCGCGAATTCGTTGCGGCCGTCCACGGAGATGCCCGATGAGCGAATCCCCGGTGCGGCCTTTCGTGGCGCAGGACGGCGCCTTCCGCTGGAACGGCGTCGAGCTGCGGACCTACAAGGAGGAGGGCGGCGCGCCCCATCGCGACGTCACGCGCCAGACGCTGTTCTCGCGCCCCGACATGCGCGGCGAGCTCCGCTATTTCGAGGTCGCCGCCGCCGGGCACTCGACGCTCGAGCGGCACCGGCATGCGCACGCGGTGCTGATCCTGCGGGGGCGGGGCGCCGTGCTGGTGGGCGGGCAGGTGCATGCGATCGGCGCCTTCGATCTGGTCAGCGTTCCACCCCTGACCTGGCATCAGTTCCGGGCCGCGCCCGACGCACCGCTGGGATTCCTGTGCATGGTCGATGCGGAGCGCGACCGGCCGCAATTGCCCGATGCCGGCGATCTCGCCGCCCTGCAGGCGAATCCGGACGTCGCAGCGTTCCTGGCGGGACGCTACACGCCGAGGTAGGCGCGCTGCACCTCGGGGTCGTCGCCGAGGTCGCGGGCCGATCCTTCGCGCACGATCGCCCCGGATTCGAGCACGTAGCCGCGATCGGCGACCCGCAACGCCGAGTACACGTCCTGCTCGACCAGCAGCACGGTGACCCCCTGGCCGCGGATGTCGACCAGCACGTCGAGGAGCTGCTCGACGATCGCGGGCGCGAGCCCCAGACTCATCTCGTCGATCATCAGCAGCCGCGGCTTGGCGACCAGGGCGCGCGCCATCGCGCACATCTGCTGCTCGCCGCCCGACATGCTGCCGGCGAGCTGCCTGCGCCGCTCCTTGAGCACCGGGAACAGCGCGTAGACGCGATCGAGATCCTGCGCCAGGTCGACGT
>JBLMVY010000074.1:0-18320 GCA_050256935.1 Candidatus Levyibacteriota bacterium
GTGGCCTCGCGGGAGGTGTTCGCCTTCGACGGCGAGCGCTGCGACCGCATCGTCGCGGCCGTGCTGCGGCGCATCGACCCGGGACGCGACCCCGGCGGCTGACGGGCGAACGGGACCACGCCGGCCCCACCTCCGGCCCCAGCTTCCATCCTGCAGCACCCGGAACACCCGGCCCCGCGCATGCACGGGACCCGTGGACGCACTCGCGCCTTCGCCGGCGCGGCCTTACCCGAGGAGACACCATGAAGACCGTCACCCCAGCACTCCCCGCCGCCGTCGCCATCGCCATCGTCATCGCCGCCGCCGGATGCGCCGCCCCGGCGCTGGCTTGCGGCCCGACCGGGCCGACCGACCCGCAGATCGCCGCGATCGTCGTCACCGCCAACCAGGTCGACATCGACGCCGGCAGGCTCGCCGAGGCCCGGGCAACCGACGCCGAGGTCAAGGCGTTCGGCAAGATGATGGTCACCGACCACAGCGGGGTGAACGAAGCGGCAGTCGCACTGGTGCACCGGCTGCATGTCACGCCCGAGGACAATCCGACGGCCGAGGACCTCAAGAAAGGCGGCCAGGACAATGTCGCGCATCTCGAGACCCTGACCGGCGGCGCCTTCGATCGCGCCTACATCGACCACGAGGTCGCCTACCACCAGGCCGTGCTCGCCGCCGTCGACCAGACGCTGATTCCAGGCGCGCACAACGCCGAGCTCAAGGCGCTGCTCGTCAAGGTGCGGCCGGCCTTCGTCGCGCACCTCGATCACGCGAAGATGCTGCAGGCGAAGCTCGAGCGCTGACAACGTGCCGCGACTTGCGCGGAGTGCCTCGATGAACGATGGGTGCGCACAGCGGCGGCGCTTCCTGCGCGCGGCAGGCGGGGTGGTCGCGACCCTCGCGATCCCGATCGCGGGGGCGGCGCCCGCCGACGCTCCCGCTCCCGTCCCCGCTCCCGTCCCCGCTCCCGTCCCCGCCCCTGCCCCTGCCCTTGCTCCGGGCGCCCTCGGCGAGGCGACGCTGCGCACGGTGACGATCGACGGATTCGCCTTCCATCCCGCGGTCCTGACCGTCGACCGCGGCGACACCGTCGTCTGGCGCAACGACGACCCGGTGCCGCACACGGTCACCGCGCCGGGCGGCTTCGACTCGGGATCGATCGCCGCCGGCGGCACCTGGCGCTACACCCCCGCCGCCAGCGGCCGCTACGAGTACATCTGCGCCTTCCACCCGATGATGAAGGGGTCGCTGGTCGTCCGCTGACCACGCACGAGCGCGGCGGTACCCCTACCCCTATCCGTATCCCTCCTGCAACACCGCAGCGCAGCAAAGCCGCGATCGCGGTCGCTTCGGGTTGTGCCGGCGCCACGCCCGCCCATAGACTGGCCAGGCGCATCGTGGCCGAAGAACAACCATGCGCCCCGCGACGGCGGGGACGCATGGGCGGGGAGGGATACCCCTCAGGGCGCGACTCACCAACGCAACTCGGAGGGTTCATGGACAACTCGGAATTCAAGCGGCAGTTCCCCGGCGACCGCCGGAAGTTCCTGCGCAGCGCGGCGTCGCTGGGCGCGGGCGCGATGCTGGGCTCGGGCGCGCTGCGCGCGATGGCTTCGAACACCTACATGCTGCCGATCGGCAACGGCGAGCGTCCGGTCGTCCAGTATCCGCAGAAGCGGCCGCTGATCGTGCTGACCAGCCGCCCGCCGCAGCTCGAGACCCCGTTCGAGGTGTTCAACGAAGGCGTGGTCACGCCCAATGACGCGTTCTTCGTCCGCTACCACCTCGCCGGCGTGCCGACCAGCATCGATCTCGACACGTTCCGCATCAACATCAAGGGCGCGGTCGACACGCCGATTTCCCTTTCGGTCGACGAACTGAAGCGCTTCCAGTGGACCGAGTACTACGCCGTCAACCAGTGCTCGGGCAACAGCCGCGGCCTGTTCGACCCGCGCGTGGCCGGGGGGCAGCTCGCCAACGGCGCGATGGGCAATGCCAAGTGGCGCGGCGTGCCGCTGAAGAGCATCCTTGACAAGGCCGGCGTGCAGAAGGGCGCCAAGCAGGTGACGTTCAACGGCGTCGACGGGCCGGTGCTCCCGACGACCCCGGATTTCGCCAAGGCGCTGGACATCGATCACGCGATGGACGGCGAGGTGATGATCGCCTACCAGATGAACGACGCCGACCTGCCGATGCTGAACGGCTATCCGGTGCGCCTGATCGTCCCAGGCTATTACGGCACCTACTGGGTCAAGCACCTGAACGAGATCACGGTGATCGACGACACGCTGAAGAACTTCTGGATGGGCGTCGCCTACCGGATTCCCGACAACACCTGCGCCTGCACGCCTCCCGGCAAGCTGCCGGACAAGTGGCGGCCGATCGGCCAGTTCGACGTCCGCTCGTTCATCACCAGCGTCAAGGACGGCGCCAGGGTGCCCGCCGGCAAGCCGTTCACGATCCGCGGCATCGCCTTCGATGCCGGCTACGGCATTCGCGACGTCACGGTGTCGACCGACAACGGGCGCAGCTGGCACGAGGCGCAACTCGGCAAGGACCTCGGCAAGTACTCGTTCCGCGAGTGGCACGCCACGGTCACGCTGGCGGCGGGCGCGGGGACGCTGAAGGTCCGCGCCGTCAACGGCATCGGCCAGTCGCAGCCGTCGGAGCCCCTGTGGAACCCGGCAGGCTACATGCGCAACGTCGTCGAGACGACGCACGTCCACGCGGCCTGAGGGGAGCGAACGTCATGACCAAGATCCACATCCGCACCCTCGTCGCCGGCGCCGCCGCGCTGCTCACTGCGTCCGCGGCGTGCGCTGCCGGGCTCACGATCAAGCTGCCTCCCGAGACGGCCGACTTCAAGCCGGGCCCGGGCGTCGAGTACCCCGAGAAGAACTGCAAGACCTGCCACTCGGCCGACTACATCAAGACGCAGCCTTCGGGCAAGCCGTTCGCGTTCTGGAAGGTCGAGGTCGAGAAGATGAAGAAGCTCTACGGCGCCAACATCGCCGACGCCGACATCGAGCCGATCGCCAAGTACCTGACGAAGGAATACGGCGACGGGAAGTAGCACGGTCACACCGCAACGGCGCCCCTCCCGCTCGCGGGAGGGGCGTTTCGCTTTCACGCCTGCCTTCGCGACCTTCGGGCCCCGGGGGCGAACACCCGCACCCGGGCGCGGCATCACAGCCGGTGCGTCATGTCGGTGACCGCAAGGCAGGGCCACGCGGCGTCGCCACGCGAGAGCAGCAGCACCTTGAACATCTCGCCCATCTCCGCCGGCGAGACCAGTTTCTGCACCGCCGCGGCTTCGCGCAGGTAAGCAACCGACTCGGGCGCGCCCGTCGCCGCGAGCAGGTCGAGGATCCCGCAGCCCAGCAGGAACGAGGCCTGGGTCGCAAATCCGGCGACCTGCATGCCGGCGCCCTCGGCCGCCTCGGCGATGGCGGTGAAATCGACATGCGCGGTGAGATCCGACAGCCCCGGCCACAGGAACGGGTCCGCATGCGAGCGATGCCGGTAATGCCCGATCAGCGTGCCCGCGCTGCGCTGCGGGTGGTAATACTCGGCCCGCGGAAAGCCGTAATCGACGATCAGCAATGCCCCCGCGCGCAGTCGGCGCGCGAGCGTCGCGACCAGCGCTTCGGCTGCCGGGTTGATCTCGCTCACGTAGTCGCCGTCGGCGGGAAAGCGCGCCTGGGCGAGCGCGAGCAGCCGCGCATCGGCCAGCGGCCGCTCGTCCCAGGCCAGCGACTCACCCTTCCAGGCGACACCGCGCTCGAACCAGGCTCCGCCGCGCCGCGCGACGATCCGCGGCGCGACGGCGTCGAGCACTTCGTTCATGACCACCACGCCCTCGATGTCCTGCGGCAGCCGGTCGAGCCAGTCGACGCGCCGCGCTTCGGCCGGAGCGCATGCCGCAATCGTCGCGTGCTGCCGCTCGCGCAGATCCGGGCTCACCTCCAGGATCGAGTAGGCGAGCGATTCCGGCGCCGATGCCGCGCGGCATCGCGCGAGGGCGTTGAGCATCGACGCGGCGAGGGCGCCGCTGCCGGCGCCCAGCTCGACGATGCGCTGCGTGCCGGTCGCGCGCAGGATCGCATCCACCTGCCGTGCGAGGGCCGCGCCGTACAGCGGCGACAGCTCGGGGCCGGTGACGAAATCGCCTTCTCCGCCGAACTTGCGCGCGCCGGCGACGTAATAGCCGAGCGACGGCGCATAGAGGACGATCTCCATGTAGCGGGCGAAGGAGACGAAGCCGCCGCCATCCGCGATCTCGTCGCGGACCCGGGCGACGACGCGGCCGCTGTGCTCGCGCGCGGCGGCGTCGGGGACCGGCAGGGGCGGGACACCGGGGGTCATGGGCGCGATGGCGTGACTATGCTAGATTCGCGGGCAGTCTAATCGACCGGCGGGCCCCGAAAGGCGCGGCGTGGAAAACAGCGTCGTATTGATCACCGGCGGCGCCAAGCGCGTGGGCGCGGCGATCTGCAGGCGCCTGCACCGCGCCGGCGCGTCGATCATGCTGCATTACCGCGCTTCCGCGGGCGAAGCGCGCCTTCTGCAGGCGGAGCTCAACCACATCCGCGCCGACTCGGTGGCGCTGATCCAGGCCGACCTGCTCGACGTCGCCAAGCTGCCGTCGCTGGTCGAGCAGACCGTGCAGACCTTCGGCAGGCTCGACGCACTGGTGAACAACGCGTCGACGTTCTATCCGACCGCGGTCGGCGAGATCACCCCGGCCGACTGGACCGACCTGATCGGGACCAACCTGCAGGCGCCGCTGTTCCTGTCGCAGGCCGCCGCACCGGCGTTGCGCAGGTCGCAGGGCGCGATCGTCAACATCACCGACATCCACGCCGAGCGGCCGCTCAAGAGCTACGTCGTCTATTCGACCGCCAAGGCGGGCCTCGAGGGGCTCACTCGCTCGCTCGCCCGCGAGCTCGCGCCCGAGGTGCGGGTCAACGCCATAGCGCCCGGCCCGATCCTGTGGCCGGACGCCGAAGTCTTCGACGAGCTCGCGCGCCAGCGCATCATCTCCCACACCCCGCTGCGCCGCGAGGGAACGCCCGACGACATCGCCAAGGCGGTCCACTTCCTGCTCGCCGACGCGCCCTACGTCACCGGGGAGACCATCAACGTCGACGGCGGGCGCAACATCGCGATGTGAGCGGCGCGAGGCGCGAAGCGCCCGTCACCGGTCACGCGCAAGCATCCGGCGCTGCGGCGCGCCTCGCGGCGACCCGGGCCGCCAGCCGCTCGAGATAGGGCTCGACGATGCCGTGGGTGATGAGCGCCACCCGCGTGCGCTCGAGATAGTCGGCCGACGATCCGAACGCCCCGCGCGCCCGCGCGACCACGCCGGCCTGGGTGTCGATGGTCAGCTTGCCCGCGTATTGCGGATGATCGCGCCTGACGACGAAGCCGAGCGCGGTCACCTGCCTGCCCCCGCAGTCGACGCCCAGCCACCGCGGCGTGTAGGCGCCGGTCACCATCTCGCGGCGCCACAGCAGCAGGAACTCCTCGGTCGCCTTCGCGGCGGGCAGCCGATAGACGACGCCGCGGCAGGAGCCTCCCCGGTCGAGGCCCAGCACGAGCCCCGGCGCGTCCGGCGTGCCCCGGGAGGCGAGCGACCAGATGCAGAAGCGGCGGTGCAGGCCGTGCAACGTGCCGAGCCGCGCCTCGACGAAAGGGAACAGGGGGTTCCACAGCAGCGACCCGTAGGCGAAGACCCACCAGCCGGCGCCCCTGGGCCTCGCCGCAAGGGTCGCCTGCATCGATGCCGCCAGCTGGTCGTCGGTCAGCGTGTGGTGCGCCGGCAGCGCCTCGACATAGACGGCGCGCATGCGCCCCTGCTCGAGGTCGCGGCGCGACAGCGTCATGGCTCGTCGCGTTCGCGCGGATCGCGCCCGAGCTTCTGCAGCTCGACCTTCGCCTTGCGCCGCAGCGCAGCGCCCGACTTGCCGTGCGCGCCGCCCTTGCCCAGCAGCGGCGAGCGCGCGACCGGGTTGCGCGGCCTGACCTGCGCGTGCACGGCCGCCGGCGAATGGCGCTTGGCGCGCTTCATGCCCCGGCTCCGCGGTCGGTCAGGAACAGCGACTGCAGGTCGTTGAGGAAGCGCCTGCCGAGCGGGGTCGGACGCAGCACCGCCGGGTCGAGCTCGAGGAGGCCGCGGCGCACCGCTTCCGCGATCGCCGGCGCCGCGACGGCGAGCGGCAGGCCGCTGCGCTCGGCGAACATCGCCGAGGGCACGCCCTCGGTCAGCCGCAGCGCGTTCAGCATGAACTCGAACGGCAGGTCGCGGCGCGACACTTCGAGCTCCTCCTGCAGCGGTACGTCCTTCGCGACCTGCTCCAGGTACTGCCGCGGCTGCTTCCAGCGCAGCTGGCGCAGCACGCGATCGGGAAACGACAGCTTGGAATGCGCGCCGGCGCCGACGCCCAGGTAGTCTCCGAAGCGCCAGTAGTTGAGGTTGTGCCGGCATTCGCGTCCGGGCTTCGCGTGCGCCGACGTCTCGTAGTGCACGTAGCCCGCCGCATCGAGCGCGAACAGGATCGCCTCCTCGATGTCGGCCGCGGCCTCGTCGTCGGGAACGGGCGGCGGATAGCGGTGGAACAGCGTGTTGGGCTCGATCGTCAGGTGGTAGAACGACAGGTGCGGCGCACCGAAGCCCACCGCCGTGCGCACGTCGCGCAGCGCGTCGTCGACGTCCTGGCCCGGCAGCGCGAACATCAGGTCGAGATTGACGTTGCCGAAGATCATCAGCGCGGCTTCGGCCGCACGACGCGCCTCGGACGCATCGTGGACCCGGCCCAGCGCCCGAAGATGCCGGTCGTCGAAGCTCTGGATGCCCAGCGACAGGCGGTTGACGCCCGCGGCGTAGTAGCCCGCGAAGCGCTCGCGCTCGAAGGTTCCCGGATTGGCCTCGAGCGTCACCTCGGCATCGGGCGCGATCTGCAGCCGCGCGCGGATCGCGGCGAGCAGGCGGTCGATGGCCGCCGCCGAGAACACGCTGGGCGTGCCCCCGCCGATGAAGATCGATCCCAGCTTGCGGCCCCAGACGCGCGGCAGCGAAGCCTCGAGATCGGCGATCAGGGCGTCGACGTAGGCTTCCTCGGGCACGTTCTCCGGCGCCGCGTGCGAATTGAAGTCGCAGTACGGGCATTTCCTGACGCACCACGGGATGTGCACGTACAGCGCGAGCGGCGGCAGCGCGGTGAAGCGCGGCCCCGACAGCGCCGCCGCGTCGAGCGCGATCCGTCCGGGCGCCGGCGGCGATGTCACTTCAGCGCTCATGCCGCCGCGCCTCCTGCAGGCGCGCGATCAGCGCGCGCAGGGCCTGCCCGCGATGCGACAGCTCGTTCTTGGTCTCGAGCGGCAGCTCCGCACCGGTGCGCCCGGTCACGGCGTCCTCGAAATGCGGGTCGTAGCCGAATCCGCCCTCGCCCCGCGGCGCATCGACGATCCTGCCGTACCAGGCGCCTTCGGCGATGATCGGCTGCGGGTCGTTCGCATGATGGACCAGCACCAGCACGCAGTAGTAATGCGCGCGGCGATCGGCGATCCCGGCCAGCGCCGCGACCAGCGCCGCATTGTTGCGCGCATCGGATTTCGGGTCGCCCGCATAGCGCGCGCTGCGCACGCCCGGCGCGCCACCCAGCGCATCGACGCACACCCCCGAATCGTCGGCGAGCGCCGGCAGGCCCGTCTGCGCGCTGGCGTGCCTCGCCTTGGCGAGCGCGTTCTCGACGAAGGTGACGTGGGGTTCGTCCGCCTCGGTGACGCCGAGGTCACCCTGCGCGACGACCTCGAGGCCCAGCGGCTCGAGGAGGCGCCGGAACTCGCGCAGCTTGCCGGCGTTGTTGGAGGCGAGGACGAGGCGCGTGATCACTTCGCGAGTGCTGCGCGCTGCGCCGCGTGCAGCTGCCCGATCCCACGCCGCGCGAGCTCGAGCAGGGTGTCGAATTCCTCGCGGGTGAACGGCGCGCCCTCGGCCGTCCCCTGCAGCTCGACGAACCCGCCGGCGCCGGTCATCACGACGTTCATGTCCGTGTCGCAGCCCGAATCCTCGGCATAGTCGAGGTCGAGCAGCGGCGTGCCGGCGACCACCCCCACCGACACCGCCGCGACGCGGTCGCGCAGCGGCTCGGCCACGAGGAGTCCGCGGCCACGGCACCAGGTGATCGCGTCGGCCAGTGCGACATAGGCGCCGGTGATCGATGCGCAGCGGGTTCCGCCATCGGCCTGGAGGACGTCGCAGTCGATGCGGATCGTGCGCTCGCCCAGCGCGGCGAGATCGGTGATCGCCCGCAGCGAGCGGCCGATCAGCCTCTGGATCTCCTGGGTGCGGCCCGACTGCTTCCCTTCGGCGGCTTCGCGGCGCATCCGCGTGTTGGTCGAGCGCGGCAGCATCCCGTATTCCGCGGTCAGCCAGCCCTGGCCCTTGCCCTTCAGGAACGGGGGAACGCCCTCGTCGACGCTCGCCGTGCACAGCACGCGGGTGTCCCCGGCCTCGATCAGCACCGAGCCCTCGGCGTGCCTGGTGTAGCCACGGGTGATGGTCAGCGGGCGCAGCTCGTCGGCGCGCCGGCCGTGGGCGCGCACGCTCATGGGATCGCCTTCGGCGGGAAGAGGCCGGCGGTGACGGGTCGGAGCTGCGCTGAGGTGGGCATCGGAAGCCCCCGATTATAGGCGATGGCCCAGACCTGCCGGGCCTGCGGCGCGAGCGATCGACGACGCCGGCGCCCACGCAGCGCGGGTTCAGTCGACGTGGATTCCCAGCGCGTCGACCAGCCTGCGTCCGCGCGCGAGGCCGTCGCGAATGTCGGCGGCGAATTCGTCCGAGGTGTTGCCGACGACCTGCTGCCCCGCATTGGCGATCTGCCGCGCGATGTCGGGCTCGTGCACGATGCGCACGAGCTCGGCGTTCAGCCGATCGACGATCCGGGGCGGCGTGCCATGGGGGGCGAGGATGCCGTACCACGACTGCATGTCGAATCCGGGAAAGCCCTGCTCGGCGACGGTCGGCGTGTCCGGCAACGAGGGCACGCGGCGTTCGCTGGTGACCGCGAGGGCGCGCAGTCGGCCGGCTTCGACGTTCTTGCGCACCACCTCGACCGCGCTGATGGCGAGGGGCACCTCGCCGGCCAGCACCGCCTTGAGCACGCCCCCGGCGCCGTAGGGGATCGGCGTGAGCTCGATCCCCGCCCGCGTCGAGAACTCGACCATCGCCAGATGCGAGCTCAGCCCCAGGCCGATCGTCGCGTAGTCGAGCTTCGCCGGCTCGCGGCGCGCAAGCTCGATCAGCTCGGGCAGCGTGCGCACCGGCGACGAGGGACCGGCGACGATGACGCTCGGCACGGTCGTCAGCTTGCTGATCGGCACGAACGAGTCGAGCGGATCGAAGCCCAGGTTGCGATAGAGGCTGGGGTTGACCGTATTGGTGCCGGCGTTGCCGAGCACCAGCGTGTAGCCATCGGGAGCGGCCCTGGCCGCGAGCTCCATCGCGAGGTTGCCCGACGCTCCGGGGCGGTTCTCGACGACGATGGCCTGGCCCAGGACCTGGCCGAGCCTCGCCCCGACCAGTCGCGCCAGGAAATCCCCGCCGCTGCCCGGCCCGAACGGCACGATCAGGCGCACCGGGTGGTCCGGATATCGACCCGCGTCCTGTGCGACGGCTGCGCCGCCGGGCAGCGCCGCCAGCAGCGCGAGGCTCCACAGCAGCCGGCGCCATGGCGCGAGCCAAGGTCCGCGTGCATGCGCTGCCGTCATCATCCTCGTCCGATCGCGAGCATCGCCGCGAAGAGCTCCGGGTCGTCCCAGGGGGCGTCGATGCGACACTCGGCGAGGTAGCGGCTCGTCGGGTCGCGCAGCCATTCCTGGGGGAAATGGGCGAGCAGGTGCTCCTCGCCGTCGACCAGGTCGGCGCGACCGGGCGGGGGCTCCCCCGCCAGCGCGGCGTAGAGCGCCTTGCAGAGGTCGACACCCACCAGGGCGCCGACGGGCGTCCCCGGCGTGACGCGGCGATTGATCTCGAGAAGATACAATTTTCCGCTGCCCCGGTCCGCGATGAACTCTACGCCGAAGAAGGCGTTCATGCCAAAGCCGACGGCCAGGCGCTCCGAGAAATCGCGCGCCTCGGGGCAGTAGAAGGTGCGGGACACCGTCCCGGGCCCCATCGGCGCCGGGTTCGACACCAGCTTCTCCCGCGCGTAGCCGGCGAGCACCCGGCCACCCCAGGCGACGATCGACTGCATCACGCTGTTGCCCTCGATGCGCGCCTGGACGAGCACGGACCTCGGCGCCGGGCGCCCCGCCACGGGAAGGGGCGCCGACATCAGCTCGGCGAAGTCGTGCGCGAGCGCGCTGCGATCGCCGACGATGCGGACCCATTCCCCGGCGGAGCCATGGCCGAGCTTCAGCACCACCGGATAGCCGTGGCTTGCGGCGAACGCTTCCGCGGCCTGCATCGTCGTCACCAGCGCGTACGCGGGAACGCGGACCCCCAGCGCCTCCGCTGCAGGCGTGAGCAGCAGCTTGTCGACGCTGGTCGCGTAGTACCGGGGATCGCCCAGCGATTCGCGCACCAGCGCCGCGAGCCCGGGGCCCGCGATCGCGGGCAATTGCGCCGACGGCGTGAGCACCAGCGACTGCAGCAGGCGCACCGAGTTGTCGTCGCAGGGAAGGACCAGCCGCGGCGAGACGGCCTCGACCATCCTGGCGAAGCTCGCGAGCCACTGCATCGGCGATGCCCGGTCCGGGAGGCAGCCGCAGCGGCGGACGTAGCGGCTTTTCGCGGCCAGCGCATTGGCAGGCGCGAGCAGCGATACCTCGAATCCGGCGTTCGCCAGCGCAGCAGGCATGCGCGCCGTGCCGATGTACTGCATGGCCGTGGAAACCAGCAGGATCGCGTTGTTCATCCTGAGGACCGGGGCTCGAGCATCGCCGCATCGATGGCGAAGGGTCGCGGCCGCCATCCGGTGGCATCGGTAAACGACGTCGAATCCGCTTCCAGCGACCGGGTCAGCCGGTCGACCAGCGCGACGCGCCCGGTCAGGGCACCCGCCAGGCGCAGCACGGCGACGGGCACCGGAACGAGGTGCGGCGCCACACCCAGAGCCCGCGCGATCGCCCGCACCAGGTCCGGGGTCGAGACCGGACCGGCGTCGGCGATCAGGTGCAGCGGTGGTCTTTCGCCGGCGGCGCCTGCTGCCGGCGCCACCGATCCCGCGAGCGCGGCGTCGATCGCGTCGAGCAGGTTGGGCAGCCCGAGCAGCGAGCGCCGGTTGTCGATCGCACCCAGGGGCAGCCAGCGTCCCGCGGACACCGCATCGACCAGCCGGCGGAAGTTGCCGCGCGCCCGCGCACCGTAGACCAGCGGCAGGCGCAGGATCACCGGCAGCGTCGGCGTCCCCTGGGCGATGCGCGTGATCGCCATTTCCGCGGCAAGCTTGCTGCGCGCATAGGCGTCCTCGGGCGCCGGCGGATCGTCGGGCCGGAACGGCCGGCCCGGCACGGTCCATTCGCCGTTGACCTTGATCGTGCTCGCGAACACCAGGCGCGCGACGCCGCCGGCGACCGCCGCCTCGGCGAGCCGGGCCGTCGCATCGACATTGGCGCGACGATACTGCGCATCGGGGTCGGCGGCGCGCTCGTCGAGGACGTGTGCGCGTCCGGCGAGATGGACCAGCGCGCCGGCGCCGGCGAGCGCGCGGGTCAGGTCGGCCGCTCCCGCGGTCTCGAGGTCGGTCTCGACGATCTCGATCCCCGGCGGCAGGACCGCCGCGGCGCGACGGCCATCGCGCACCAGCGCGCGCACCGGCTGCGCGCGCGACGCGGCTTTCTCGCAAAGCGCGCGTCCGATGAACCCGGTCGCGCCGGTGACGGCGATCAGGGGCGCGCTCAAAGCCATTTCCAGCCGTGCTTGCGATAGAAGCGAAAGCCGCTGGCGACGAACCAGCGCAGGTGGCGCAGGCCCTTGCGCGCCGCGCCGCCGCCGTGATGGACGATGCGCACGCTCGGCACGTAGGCATTGCGCATGATCGCCGCGAGCCGCCTGCTCCAGTCGAAGTCCTCGAAATAGAGGAAGAAGCGGGGATCGAAGCCGCCGCTGCGGTCGATCGCCTCGCGCCGCACCAGCATGAACGCGCCCGACAGCATCGGGATGCCGACGGCATCGCGGGGCGGATCCGCGTCGACGATGTCGCGCAGCTCGTAGTGCGCGAGACGCCGGCGGAAGATCTGGCGCAGCCAGCGCGGAGCGTAGCCCCGCAGCAGCAGGTCGAGCACCGCCGGATAGCGCTTGCACGGATGCTGGCGCTCGCCGCCGGGGTCGGTCACGGCGGGCGCGAGCGCCCCGACATCGGCATGCATGTCCATCCAGCGGATCGCGTTGACCAGCGCGTCGGGCGCGAGCTCGACGTCGGGATTGAGCACCAGGTGGTAATCGGAGCCGGTGCCGTGCAGCACCAGGTTGTGGGCCGCTCCGTAGCCGATGTTCGCGTGGCCGTGCAGGACCATCACGTGCACCTGCGCCTGCTCGAAACGCGCGCGCCCGAGCTCGGCGACGCGAGCGGCGACCGCGCGGTCCTCGCTGTTGTCGATCAGCGCCAGGTGGACCGTCTTCAGCACCCCCGCGTCCTGCGCGGCGGCGACCGCGATGCGCAGCGTGTCGAGCGTGCGCTCGAGCAGCGCCAGGTCGGGACGATGGGTGACGATGCTGATCTGCAGCGACGAAGGCAGCACGAATCAGTCGCGATTGCCGGGAAAGGCCCGCCCGGGAGACGGAAATCGCGACTGTACCAGCCTGCTAGAATCGTCCGCATGTCCCGCTACAGCCCGGTAGCGCTGATCGCCTACGGTCGGGAGCTGCTCGTGCGCGCCGGCATGCGCGGCGACATCGCGGACGATGTCGCGGCCATCCTCGTCGACGGTGACCTGATGGGCCACACGACCCATGGCCTCGCGCTCCTGCCCGGCTACCTGAACGAGCTCGCCCAGGGCACGATGGCCAGGGCCGGCGAGCCCGAGGTCGTCAGCGCCCGCGCCGCGACCCAGGCCTGGGACGGCCGTCGCCTGCCGGGCCCGTGGCTTACGCTGCGCGCCCTCGACGCGGCGATGGCGATGGCGTCGCAATGCGGCAGCGGAACGGTGGTGATCCGCCGCTCGCACCACATCGCCGCCCTCGCCGCCTACGCGAAGCGCGCGACCGAGCGCGGCATGATGGCGATCATCCAGTGCTCGGACCCCTCGACCCACAGCGTCGCGCCGTTCGGGGCGGTGACCTCGGTGTTCACCCCCAACCCGCTGGCGGCGGGCATACCGACCCTGGGCGATCCGATCCTCCTCGACGTGTCGGCGAGCTGCACGACCAACGGCATGACCGCGCGCCTCTACAAGGCGGGCGAGCTGCTGCCGCATCCCTGGGTGCAGGACGCGCAAGGCAATCCGACGCGCGACCCTGCGGTGCTGTTCGCCGAGCCCCGCGGCACGCTGCTGCCGCTGGGCGGGCTCGACGCCGGCCACAAGGGCTATGCGCTGGCGCTGCTGGTCGAGGCGCTGACCGCCGGCCTCGCCGGCCACGGCCGCGCCGATCCGCCCGAGGGCTGGGGGGCGACGGTGTTCGTGCAGGCGCTCGATCCCGCGGCCTTCGGGGGCTTCGAGGCCTTCGCGCGGCAGACGAGCTGGCTGGTCCGCGCCTGCCACGATGCGACGCCGCGGCCCGGCGGCGCGCCGGTGCGGGTCCCCGGCGAGCGGGCGATGGCGCTCCACCGCAGGCAGAGCGCCGAGGGCGTCGCGCTCCATCCGTCGATCATGCCTGCGCTCGCGCCCTGGGCGCAGAAACTCGGCGTCGCGCCGCCCTCGTCCGCCTCAGGGTGACGGTCGCGGCGTAACGCGCGCCAGCGCCGCCTTGGGGTCGATCAGGTTGCGGCGTCCGTCGGCGGTCGGGGTCGCCGTGGCGCGGATCACCGCGATCAGCTGCGGCGGGGTGAGCCTGGGATCGACGGCGAGCATCTTGGCCGCGAGGTTCGCGACCTGCGGCGAGGCCATCGACGTCCCCGATTCGGCGATCCTCTCGCCGCCGGGGATGACGCTCTCGACCTGGTAGCCGTTGGCGTCGACGACCACCGTCGGCCCGTAGCTGGTGAACGACGCCTCGTCGCCGGCCTTGTCGACCGCACCGACGGTGATCAGGTTCGGCAGGGAGATGTCGGCGGGGATGTCCTCGGCGAACGATGCGTTCTGGTCGCTGTTGCCGGCCGCGGTGACGAACAGGATGCCAGGCGCGCTCGCGAACGCCCGGGTCAGCGCGTTCTTCTGGATGTCGAAGAGCTCGCGGGCGATCGCCTTGCGATCGTTGGCATCCCTGCCGATGTTGCACATCTCGAGCGCCTCCTCGACGCCCTTGACGCTGCCGCCCCAGCTCATGTTGACGACCCGGACGTGGTTGCGCTTGAAGAAGTCGACGTAGGTCTGCGCGTTGCGCGCGTCGCGCTCGGCCAGCGCCTTGCTCGGGCAGGGATCGGGCAGCAGGTGCCAGTCGAACTCGATGCGGCCGACGACCAGCCGCGCGTAGGGATTGCCCGCCAGCGCAATGCCCGCGACGTGCGTGCCGTGCATCCAGTTGCCCGACAGGTCGAGCTCCTCGACCGCGCCCTTGTACTCGTCGGACTTCAACGTCGAGAGGTATTGCTTGACCTCGCTCGCCTCGGGGCTGTCGATGTTCGACTGCAGGTCCGAGAATCCCTTGAGTCGCGCCTTCATCTGCGGGATTCGGCCCCGGAGGTCGCCGGGGATCGGCTGCAGCTCCCCGGTCGCGGGCTCCGAATAGCGGTCGAACGCGATGACCGCAGGCTTGCCGGCGTCCTTCACGACCTGTCCCGGGAACAGCGCGAGATCGACGCCGCTGTCCCAGATGCCGACGTTGACCGGCGCATAGGGCTTGCCCGGGGGCAGCGACACGTCCCGCGCCGCCCAGATGTCGGGCTTGTCGACGTGGTGGGCGGCGATGTACGCGCCATAGGCGTCGACCAGCGTGCCCTTGAGCGGCAGCGTGGCGACCAGCCTGAACCGCGCATTGACCACCACCGGCGCGAGGTCCGAGCTCAGCGACCCGGTCTTGTCGACGGTCGGCTGGATGACGTTGCGCACGTAGCCCAGCATCAGCGCTTCGCTCGCGATCTCGGCGCTCGCCTTCGCCTCCTTCACCTCGTTTTGCACCACCGCGTAGGGCATCCTGGCGAGGTCGGCCGCGATCAGCCGCCCGACCTCCTTGCGGTAGGCCTCCGAGGTGTCGTTGCCCACCTTGAGCCGGGCATCCACCATCGCGCGCAGCTGCATCCCGGACAGCAGCTTCTCCGCGGGCTTGTCCTGCAGCTCCTGGATGCGCGCCGCGCGCTTCAACGCCTCGCCATAGTTGCCGTCGAGGTAGTCGAGCACCGCGAGCTCGCCTTCGAGCTGGCGCAGCGTCGCACGGTCGTCGATTTCGTACTTGGCGAGCACCGACTCGGTGTCGCGGCGCACCTCGGCCGCGAAGGGCCTGAACTTCGCCGCATCGCGGACGATGTCCTCGACCCGGCCGTCGATCCGGTAGGTGAAGCGGGGAAGGTCTGCCGCCTTCTCGATCCTGGGTCTAGGCTGCGCGTACGCGGGAGCGAGGGTGATGGCGATGGCGCAGACGGCGATGGCGATGCGGGTCAGCACGAAGTGGTCCTCCGTAGGGAATCGACGGGACCGGCTCGTGACCGGCCCCGTGCAGGGTCCGGCATTGTAGCGAGTCGGGCGGGATGCGGACTTGAGGACGGATGACCGGCCGCGATGCCCGGAAGTTCAGTCGCGGCGACCGGCGACGACGCGCGGAATGCCGGCGAGATCGCGTGCGGACGTGATTTCCGCGAACCCGGCGTCGGCGAACAGTCGCTGCACCGCGGACGACTGGTCGTGGCCGTGCTCGACCGCAAGCCATCCTCCGGTCGCCAGCCGGGCCGGCGCGCCGGCAATGATCGGGCGCAGGGCGTCGAGGCCGTCGCCACCGGCCGCCAGCGCGCCGATCGGCTCGAATGGCAGGTCGCCCTGGCGCAGGTGCGCATCGCCGGCGGCGACATAGGGAGGATTGCTGACGACGAGATCGAAGCCTCCCGTCTCGGCGGGCGGAAGTCCTTCGTACCAGTCGCCTTGTGCAAACGCGACATTGCCGATGCCGAGGTGCCGCGCATTGGCGCGGGCGATCGCGAGCGCGGCCGGCGAGCGATCGATCGCGACGACCTGCGCGAGCGGACGTTCGCGGGCGATCGCCAGCGCGACCGCGCCCGACCCCGTGCCCAGATCGAGCACGCGCAAGCGACGGTCGGCGGGCAGCCGTGCGAGCGCGATCTCCACCAGCGTCTCGGTCTCCGGCCGCGGGATCAGCACCGAGGAATCGACGGCAAGGCGCAATCCCCAGAATTCGCGCCATCCGGTCAGGTAGGCGACGGGCTCGCCTTCCCGGCGACGCCTGGCGAGCGCGAAGAAGCGATCGGCGTCCTCGCGCGACAGCGCATCGCCCGCGTGCGCGATCAGCCATGCGCGATCGCGTCCCAGGGCGTGCGCGAGCAGCACCTGGGCGTCGACGGGAACGAGGCCGCTCTGCACGAGCACCTGGCGCACGGTCGGCGGGGTCATCACCTCAGCTGCCGACCGCGCTTCCGATGCTTTCGGCGTCGCCGGCGCTTCCATGGCGCGCGACCGCGCCGCCGCCGCGCAACGCCTCGAACAGCCGCAGCCGGCGTCCGTAATAGCGACCCCAGCCGACGTCGGCGAGGCCCGCCTTCTGCAGCACCCGCTGCGAGGCCGCGTTGTCGGGATGGGTGACGCCGATGATCCGGTGGAGCCCCAGCTCGTCGAAGCCGTAGCGGACGAGCGCGCTCGCCCCTTCGGTCGCATAGCCCTTGCCCCAGGCGCCGAAGCGCAGCCGGTAGCCGACCTCGACTTCGGCGGTGCGGGGAACGTACTTGAGGGCGAACCAGCCGACGAACTCGCCGTTGTCACGGCGCGTCGCGCGCCAGGTGCCGAGCCCCGGATAGAGCGCATAGGCCCGCGACACGCGGCGAACCGCCTCGTCGACCTGCTCCCGCGTCGACGGATGGCCGTTGCCCACGTAGCGCATGACGCGCGGATCGGAATCGAGCTCGTGGAGCTCGTTGGCGTGCTCGACCCCGATCTCGTGCAGCGCGAGGCGCCGCGTGGCGAGCCACGGTCCGGATGCGCTCATCGCACTCCCGCGCATGCGCGCCTCATGCCTCGCCCGCCAGGGTCGCGAGCTGCTCCGCCTGGAATTCCTGGGCAAGCGCGCCGATCAGCTCGTCGAGGTCGCCGTCCATGATGGCGTCGATCTTGTAGAGGGTCAGGTTGATCCGGTGATCGGTCACCCGGCCCTGGGGAAAATTGTAGGTGCGGATGCGCTCGCTGCGGTCGCCCGATCCGATCAGGCTCTTGCGCTGCGCCGCCTCCTTCTGCTGCCGCTCGCGCCGGTCGCGGTCGACCAGCCGCGACGCCAGCACGCTCATCGCCTGGGCGCGGTTGCGGTGCTGCGAGCGATCGTCCTGGCATTCGACGACCAGCCCCGTCGGCAGGTGGGTGATGCGGACCGCGGAGTCGGTCTTGTTGATGTGCTGCCCGCCCGCGCCCGAGGCGCGGAAGGTGTCGATGCGCAGGTCGGCAGGATTGATCTCGATGTCGGCGACCGGATCGGCCTCGGGCAGGATCGCCACGGTGCAGGCCGACGTGTGGATGCGCCCCTGCGCCTCGGTCTGCGGCACGCGCTGCACGCGATGGCCGCCGGACTCGAACTTGAGCCGCGCATAGGCGCCGCTGCCGACGATGCGCGCGATGATCTCGCGATAGCCGCCCAAGTCCGAGGCCGACTCGGAGACGACCTCGACCTTCCAGCGCTGCCGCTCGGCGTAGCGCGCGTACATCCGGAACAGGTCGGCCGCGAACAGCGCCGATTCGTCCCCCCCCGTGCCGGCGCGGATCTCGAGGAAGACGTTGCGCTCGTCGTCGGGATCCTTCGGCAGCAGCATCGCCTGCAGCTCCCCTTCGAGCGTCGCGATGCGGTCCTCGGCGGCCTGGCGCTCCTCGTCGGCGAAGTCGCGCATCTGCGGGTCGCGCGAAAGCTCGGTCGCGGTCGCGAGATCGGCCTCGGCCCGGCCGAAATCGCGGTAGCGCACGGCAATGGGGTCGAGCTCGGCGCGCTCCTTCGACCACGCGCGATAGCGCTCGAGGTCGCGCGTCGCATCCTCGGAGGCGAGGAGCGCGTCGAGCTCGGCGAGACGCGCGCTCAGCTGGTC
>JBLMVY010000075.1:0-4593 GCA_050256935.1 Candidatus Levyibacteriota bacterium
ACGATGGGCGTGGCGATGCCGACGTAGGCGGCCGGTCCCGGCCCCACGCTTCCCAGCAGCGTCAGGTAGGCGCCGAAGGCGACGATGCTGCCGAAGACCGCGAGGTAGAGCACCGACAGGACGTAGGCCGGGCGCGCATCGAAGGTCCACGGCGTGCCCAGGGCGAGGGCGACCGCCGCCGCGGCGGCGGCCCCGTAGCCCATGCCCCAGGCCGCGCCCGACAGCACTGGGATGCGCGCGCGCTGGTTGCGCACCGCCACCAGGTTGCCGCCGGTGGCGATCAGCGTCCCCCCGAGCCCCAGCGCGATCCCGAGCGCCACGTCGCCGCCGTGCCTCGCCTGCAGCAATTCCGGCAGGAACAGCAGGGCCACGCCGAACACGCCCAGCGCCGCCGCGCCCAGCATCGCCGCCGTCAGCGGCGTGCCGAACAGCAGCCGCGCGCCGATCGGGTTCATGAACACGATGGTCGAGAAGAGAACCGCGACCAACCCGGAGGTCGCGTAACGCTCGGCCTCGTAGACCGCGATGTAGTTGAGGCCGAACAGCAGCACCCCCTGCAGCGCGATGAAGGCATGGGCGCGAGCGGAAAAGCGCAGCGAGCGCCCGCTCGCCATGCACCACGCGGCGAGCAGCACGGCAGCGAGGGCGAACCGGTAGGCGACCGAGACCTCGGGCGCGACCACGCCGAGCTGGTACTTGATCGCGAGCCAGGTCGAGCCCCAGATGGCGGTGGCAATGACGAACAGCGAGACGGGGGAGCGCAGGGCGGGCATTACGCGATTCTAGCGTTGCCATCGCTTACGGCCGTTGCGTGATGCTGCAGCCCGCGTAACACAAGCCGTCGACCGTGCGTATCGACCGTTTGGATGACCGCGGAAAACTGACAGTGGCTCCGACACGGCAAACGACTCAGGCTTCGGGGCGTCGACGGGAGAACGCACCATGGTCGATCGACATCGGGAGCCGGGATCTGCACTCGCGACGGCGCTGGTCGCCGCGCTGCTCATGGGTTGCGCGAACATCGTGCAGGCAGACACCGTCGATGATGCGAGCGCCCGGCCTTCCCATATTGCGGCTTCCACCGCTGCTCCCGACGCGATCCGCCGGCAAGCGCTCGCCGCCTACGATCGCCTGCCGATGCTGTTCGAGGCGCTCGACGACGATCCGGTACACGGTCGCCGCTACCTCGCCCGCGGCGCCGGTTACCAGGCCGCCATCTCCGCCCGCGGCGCGCTGGTCGCGCTGCCGTTCCAGGCGGGGACCGGCAAGCGGATGCCCGATGGAAGCATAGCGACCGTCGTCGACCTCGCGTTTGCGGGCGCAGACGGCGCCGCCTCGATCCGCGGCGTCGACCCGCAGCCGACGCGGATCCACCGTCTGCGCGGAAGCGCGGGCACCGCCGACCGCATCGATGCTGCAACCTACGCCCGGGTGGCGATCGACGGTCTCTACCCGGGTATCGATGCAATCTTCTACGGCAACGGGCAGCGGCTCGAGTACGACCTCATCGTTGCGCCGGGTGCGGATCCGTCGCGGATCCGGCTGCAGGTCGGCGGCATCGCCGGCATGGAGCTCGTCGATGGCGGGGACCTTCGCATCGGGACCGGACGTGGAGCGATGACACTGCAGCGCCCGGTCGCCTACCAGGAGCGCGCGGGGGTGCGCGAGCCTGTCGTCAGCAGCTACGTCCACGATGGGCCGGGAACGCTGCGCATCGAGATCGGCGCCTATGACACCGGCCGGACGCTGATCATCGATCCGATCGTGTCCTACGCGACATACGTCGGTGGCACGTGGTCGGAGCAGGCGACGGCCATCGCCGTGGATGCGACCGGCAACGCCTACATCGCCGGGACCACGATGTCGGCGGACTTCCCCATCGTTTCGGGCTACGACCGGTCGCTCGGCAAGCGCTCCGACATGGACGCCTTCGTCGCCAAGATCAATCCCACCGGCACCGCGCTCGTGTATGCGACCTACCTCGGCGGCCCGGGGGGCAACGAGCGCGCACTCGGGATCGCCGTGGATGCCGCCGGCAGTGCCTATGTCACCGGAACGACATCGGGCAGCGACTTTCCGGTCACCGCGAACGCGTACCAGGCGGGGACGACCGGAGGCGCAAGCTTCGTTGCCAAGCTCGCGCCAAGCGGCAATGCGCTCGCGTACTCGACGTACGTCTGGGGCGCGACGGCCGCGTCGATCGCCGTCGACGCAGGGGGCAATGCACTGGTGGTCGGTACCGGTTCGTCGGCGTTCGCCACCACGGCCGACGCCCTGCGGCCCGTTCTGCCACCTGACACCTTCACCACCGGCTTCGTCCTCAAGCTCGATCCCAATGGATCCGCGCCCGTCTACGCCACTTTCCTGGGTGGCAGCGGTGCCGGAGGCGCCAATGCAATCGCGGTCGATGGACAGGGCAACGCCTACGTCGCGGGCTGGACGACCTCACCCGATTTTCCGACCGTCGCAGCATTGCAGCCCTCCCCACACGGAATGAAGGATGGATTCGTCGCCAAGCTCGACCCTTCGGGCAGTCGCCTGATCTATTCCACTTACCTGGGTGGATCGCTCGACGACACGGTCAATGCACTCGCGGTCGACACCACAGGCCATGCCTATGTGGCCGGCGAGACGTATTCGTCGGACTTCCCGTCACTCAACGGCTTCCAGCCGAGGAAATCCGGGTATCGGCTGGTCAATTCGAGCCTCGGCAATGCATTCGTTGCGAAAGTCGATGCCACCGGCGGCGCCCTGGAGTACTCGTCGTTCCTCGGCGGAGAAGTCTGCACCAGCTATTGCCAGTCCCTGTTCGGTGTCCCGCAATTCACCGGCGATGCCGCCTACGGCATCGCCGTGGACGGCACCGGGCATGCGTTCGTGACGGGGCTGGCGACCAGCTACACGTTCCCTCTGGTCGATTCGACGTCGCCGCGCAAGACCCAGGACAACGAGGATTCGGCATTCGTCGCCAAGGTTTCCGCTTCCGGCGGCCAGCTGCTGTTCTCGACGTTCATCCGCACCGGCTATTCGGAGCTCGTCGATGGGGCATTACGCTTCCCGAACGGCTCGGCGACCGGCGTGGCGACCGACGCCAGCGGCGCGGCCTATGTCACTGGAGACGCCGAGTTGTCGGGCAACTTCCAGACGACGGCCGGTGCGTTCCAGACGGCCAACGCCGGCGGCCAGGACGCCCTCGTCATGAAGTTCGCGCCGCCCCGGTACGCGCTGAGCCTCGCGACATCGAGCCCCTATGCGGACACGCAGGTCGGCCCCACGCTGACCGCCACCGTTTCCGGCCCCGCCGCGTCCGGAAGCGTCGCGCTGCTGTCCGGGTCCACCGTCGTCGGATACGCGCCGATCGATGCCAATCGCGCGGTGTTCAACCTGAAGCTCCCCGTCGGGATCCACAGTCTCAGCGCATTGCTGGCGACTCCGGGTTCCTACGCGGACTCGGCCGTCTTGCGCCAGGTCGTTGACAACCCGCTCGCCTGCAGCCAGTGAAGGTCCATTGCGGGGGCATGATGCAAATACTCGTCCGATGGTTGATGGTCATCGTGCTCGCGAGTGCGACGTTGCCCGGCGCGGCGGCGATGACCACGAGCGTGACGGCGGACGGGGGACATTGGGCACTTGCGTCCGGCGAGATCGCATTCGTCGGACGCGACGGAAGCACGCGTGCGGTGATTGCGCTGACCCCGGAGGGCTACGGCGCCGGTGTCGGGATCGCAGTCGATCCCTACGATGGGAGCGCATGGGTCGCCACCAGCGCGCGATTGCTGCTGCATGTCGCCAATGATGGACAGGTGCTCGGCGGCGCCACGCTGGCGGCAACCGCCGATGCGATGTCCGTCGCGCTGGATCAGAGCGTCTGGTCGCTCGCCGGAGACACGATCCACCATCACGCGCGCGACGGCCGCTGGCTCGAGTCCCGCGTGATCGGAACCGCACGGGGGCCGGGTCCGGCGGCGATGGCGGTCGATTCGCTGGGTGAACGGCTGTGGATCGTCGATACCGACGGGCTGCTGCGCATCGCACTCGACCCGGAGGTTCCGCCAGCGCGCCTGTCGATTCCCCTTGCTTGCGGCATTGGTGCGTCGGCACTCGATCCGCGGACGGGCCGGCTGCTCGTCTCCTGCGGAGACAGGGTTCTGGCATTCGAAGGCAGCGGAAGGGAAGACTTCGTGCTCGAGCTGCGCGCCCTCGGCGTCGACGCCATCGAAGCCCTTGCCTACGACAGCGCCACCGGAAGCATTGTCGCTGCGGTAGCCACGGGCGCCCTGCGCATCGGCCCGACGGGCGACGTCGAGGTCCTGGTCAGTTCCAGGGCGAGTGAACTCGAGGAGCCGCTCCCTTTCGCCATTCTTCCGACGCTCGCCCTGGTACGACCACCGGGCGGCGCCGCGATCGACCAAGCCGTCACGGAGATCGTCTTTGCGACCGGCGCATCGTGCAGCGGGCAACCCTGCGACGCACCCGCCGGGTACACCGATGGCATGTCGTTGAATGTCGACGTCAACGGCACCCGGCTCGCCGATCCGAAGATCGACAGCGCGACCGGCCGCGCCGTCGCCCGCACGGGCGGCGCGTTGCGGC
>JBLMVY010000076.1:0-2949 GCA_050256935.1 Candidatus Levyibacteriota bacterium
TGGAACACCCTGGTCGAAAGCCTCGCGGCGACGCCGCCCACGCGTTTCGAGAGTGTCGCAGGCGCGCGCTCCGCGATCACCCGGCTGTCCTCGGTCGAGGCTCGCGCCACCGAGCGCATCCCGACCGGGCTCGAGGAGTTCGACCGGGTGCTGGGCGGGGGATTGGTGCCTGGCGGCGTCATCCTGCTCGGCGGCGATCCGGGCATCGGCAAGTCGACGCTGCTGCTGCAGGCGGGCGCCGCGCTGGGCGCCGCGCACCGCACGCTGTACGTGACCGGCGAGGAGTCGGCCGAGCAGATCGCGCTGCGCGCGCAGCGCCTCGCGCTGGTCAATGCGCCCATCGAGCTCCTCGCCGAGGTGCAGCTCGAATCGATCATCGCCGCGATCGGGGCGGCAGCACCCGAGATCGTCGTCATCGACTCGATCCAGACCATCTACACCGAGGCGCTGGCTTCCGCGCCCGGCAGCGTCGCCCAGGTCCGCGAATGCGCGGCGCAGCTGACGCGCATGGCCAAGCAGCGCGGCATCGTCGTGCTGTTCGTCGGCCACGTGACCAAGGAAGGCGCGATCGCCGGACCGCGGGTGCTCGAGCACATCGTCGACACGGTGCTGTACTTCGAGGGCGACACGCATTCGAGCTTCCGGCTGGTGCGCGCGATCAAGAACCGCTTCGGCGCCGCCAACGAGCTCGGCGTGTTCGCGATGACCGAGCGCGGGCTGAAAGGCGTCGCCAATCCATCCGCGCTGTTCCTGTCGCAGCATGCCGAGGGCGTACCCGGATCGGCGATCGTCGCGACCCTGGAGGGCTCGCGGCCGCTGCTGGTCGAGGTCCAGGCGCTGGTCGACCCGGTGCAGGGCGGCGCCCCGCGGCGCCTCGCGGTGGGTCTCGATCCCCAGCGCCTCGCGCTGCTGCTCGCCGTCCTGCACCGCCACGGCGGCGTCGACACCGCGGGATTCGACGTCTTCGTCAATGCCGTGGGCGGGGTCCGGATCCTCGAGCCCGCCGCCGATCTGGCGGTGATGCTCGCCGTCTGTTCATCGCTTAAAAACAAGGCGTTGCCAACCAAAGCTCTGATTTTCGGCGAAGTCGGGCTCGCCGGCGAGATCCGCCCGGTCCAGCGGGGCCAGGAGCGGTTGCGCGAAGCGGCCAAGCTGGGATTCCGCTCGGCCTTGATACCCAGCCTCAACAAACCAAAGCAAGGCATTGACGGAATGAGCATTGTCTCCGTCGATCGCATCGACCAGGCGCTCGAATTCCTGCGCCAGTGACCCCTCGGCGCAACCGGCGCTGACTCCGCAGGCGAGCCTGCACCGCAGGTCCTGCGCGCGACCGGCGCATCCGAGGTCCGGGACGGGTGTCGCGGCCGTCGTGGGCTCAGCCCAGTCCCACGCGGATCGGCTCCCTCACGCCGCGCCGGTGCTGGTCGGCCATCGCCAGGTAGGCAGCCTCCAGGGCGCGGGTCGTCGCCGCGGTGTCGAACAGCGCGCTCTGGCGTCCCGGCCCGTCGAGATGCTCGCGCATCCGGCGCCGCTCGCCGGGGTCGCGCGCGAGCGCAATGGCGGTCGCCGTGTAGCCCTGGACGTCGTCGCAGGCGAGCTCGGGCAGGCCGACCGCGGTCAGCAGGCTCGCCGCCACGCGCCCGGCGAAGGTGTCGCCGCGCCAGGTGACGACCGGGCAGCCGGCCCACAGGGCGTCGCTCGCCGTCGTGTGGGCGTTGTACGGCCAGGTGTCGAGGAACAGATCGGCGACCCGGTAGAGGGCCAGGTAATCGGGATTGGGTCGCGCCGGAGCGAACACCAGCCGGCGCGCATCGATCCCCCGGCGGACCGCTTCGCGGCGCAGGTTGCCGGTCAGATGCGAATCGTCGTCCCGGGCGAGGAGCCAGAGGACGGCCTCCGGGACTTCTGCAAGGATTTTCATCCATGCATCAAATACTTCCGGGTTGATCTTGTAGCTGTTGTTGAAGCAGCAGAGGACCACCGCCTCGGGCGGCAGCCCCAGCACGTCGCGGGTCGGGGCGAGGGCGATGCCGCGGGCCCGGTCGTTCACCTGATAGCAGCCGGGGAGGAGGGCGAGGGTCTCGGCGTAGTCGGCCGCATGCTGCGGCGGGGTGACGATCGCGTCGCCGATCAGATAGTCGACCAGCCCGCCGCCCAGCGTCCCCGGATAGCCGAGGTAATGGACCTGGATCGGGGCCGGCCGCAGGCCGAGCACGGCCGGGGCCGCGCCCTCGGTATGGCCCTTGAGGTCGACCAGGATGTCGATGCCGTCGCGGCGGATGGTTTCGGCGAGTCGCTCGGGAGGGAAGCCGGCGGCGTCGACGAAGCGGTCGAAGGCCCGGACCAGCCGCGCGCGCATCGCGCTGCGATCGTCGGGACCGGTCGAATAGGCGAAGACTTCGAAGCGGCCGCGATCGTGCTGCTCGAACAGTCCCGCGGCGAGATACGCGGTCGCATGCGTGTGGAAATCGGCCGACAGGTAGCCCAGGCGCAGGCGTTCGCCGCCGAGCGGCCGGGCGGGTGCACCGGGTGAGGCGACGGCAGGGGCGAGCGCTGCGCTCCACGCCTCGGCGCAGCGCCGCTGCTCGGCGCGCGTCGACGGCTGCGACAGCAGCACGAAAGGCGACAGCAGCGGCACACCGGCGGCAACGCCTTCGCGAAAGCGCTTGCGCAAGGCGTCGAGGTCGCGCCAATCGGCGTTGCGCTGACGCAGGAACAGCAGCTGCGACAGCGCGGCGCCGTGGTCGGGCGCAAGGCGCATCGCGTCGGCGTAGGCAGTCATCGCGCCGTCGACGTCGCCTTCGCGCTCGAGCAGCCCGGCGAGCTCGAGGCGCAGCGCCGCCGACTGCGGCTTGCGCGCAAGCGCCGCGTCCAGGGTCGAGCGCGCCCGCGTCAGCATCCCCGCCGCCATCTCGAGCTGGGCCTTGAGGCCAGAGTAGGCGGGCTCCG
>JBLMVY010000077.1:0-11645 GCA_050256935.1 Candidatus Levyibacteriota bacterium
GCGGATGACGATCTCGCGGTCGGAGAACGACGTGTAGTTGTACGGAATCTCGCGCAGCCGGGACGATTCCGTGCGCGAAGCCTGCGCAGCCGCTACAGGTTCGCCGAGAGCGTTCATCTGAACCCTCGATGATACCGGAGCCGACGCGGGCGCTCAGGCGACGTCGCGGCGATAGCCGACCGCCTCGGCGGCGTGCTGCGCCTCGATCACCTCGCTGCCGGCGAGATCGGCGATGGTGCGCGCCAGCTTGACGACGCGGTGGTAGCCACGCGCCGACAGGAACAGCCTGGACATCGCCTGCGCGAGGATGCGCTCGGCGGGCGCGGAGCGCGGGCACTGGCGCTCGATCTCGGCGGGCGAGAGCCGGGCGTTCGGCTTGCCCTGGCGCTCGCTCTGGCGCTCGTGCGCGCGAGCGACGCGCTCGCGCACCTGCCCGGTGCCCTCGCCCGGCGCCTGGGCGCCGGCCGGCGCATGCGTTCCCGCCGAGGTCAGGTCGCTCGCCGCGAGCGCCGGCACCTCGATCGCCATGTCGATGCGGTCGTAGAGCGCGCCGGACACCCGCTTGCGGTAGCGCGCGACCTGATCGGGCGTGCACCCGCAGCGGCCGCTCGCGTGGTTGAGCCAGCCGCAAGGACAGGGGTTCATCGCCGCCACCAGCTGGAACTGCGCGGGAAACGTGCTCTGGCGCGCGGCGCGGGAGATGTGGACCACGCCCGACTCGAGGGGCTCGCGCAGCACCTCGAGGACGCGCCGGTCCCATTCCGCGAGCTCGTCGAGAAACAGCACCCCGTGATGTGCGAGCGAGATCTCGCCGGGACGCGGCACGCCGCCGCCGCCGACCAGGGCGACTGCGCTGGTCGTGTGATGCGGCGCGCGAAAGGGTCGCTCGAACCAGCGCTCGATCCGGAACTGCCCGGCGAGCGAGGCGATCGCGGCCGCCTCGAGCGCCTCGTCCTCGGTCATCGGTGGCAGCAGCGGGGCCAGGCGCTGCGCGAGCATCGACTTGCCGGTACCCGGCGGGCCGCGCAGCAGCAGCGAGTGGGCGCCGGCCGCCGCGATCTCGAGCGCGCGCTTGCCCAGTGCCTGCCCGCGCACGTCGGCGAGGTCGGGCACCGGACCGGCGCGTTGCGCGCTATCGGGCGGGGCGCTTCGCGCCAGCGGGCTCCGGCCGGTCAGGTGGGCACACACCTCCAGCAGCGAGCCGGCGCCCAGCACGATCGCATCCCGGACCAGCGCAGCTTCGCGGGCCGATGCCATGGGCAGGACGAACGCCCGGCCGTCGCGCCGCGCCGACAGGGCCATCGGCAGCGCGCTGCGGATCGGCCGCAGCGCCCCGGTCAGCGCGAGCTCCCCGGCGAACTCGTGGCCGGTCAGCCGCTGCGCGGGCAGTTGACCGGTGGCCGCCAGCACGCCCAGCGCGATCGGCAGGTCGAACCGGCCCGACTCCTTGGGCAGATCGGCCGGCGCGAGGTTGACGGTGATCTTGCGCGGCGGGAACTCGAACTGCGCGTTCTGCATCGCCGCCCGCACCCGGTCGCGCGCCTCCTTGACCTCGGTTTCCGGCAGTCCGACGAGATTGAACGCCGGCAAGCCGCCGGACAGGTGCACCTCGACGGTGACGAGCGGCGCGTCGAGACCGGCGAGACCGCGAGACAGCACGACCGCAACAGGCATGCAGCGCGACCCCTTGCGATTGCCCTGATTGCCCAGGGGACGCCGACAACGTTAGACGCGCGAAGTCCCCGTCGCATTCGGCCACATGGCTGACCGGGAATCCCCGGCGGCCCCTTTCCCGGAGATTCCCTGCGCGCTCGGCCGTCCCCTCGCAGCGCCTCAGATCAGGTCGGCGAAAGCGACGACTCGCGCAGCGGCAGGTGGATGAGCGCGGCGACGACCGCGAGCACCGCGTCGATCGCCCACAGGGCGTCGTAGCTGCCGGTCTGCGCCATCGCGACGCCGCCGAGCCAGACGCCGAGGCCGGCGCCGGCCTGGTGCACGAGCATCGTCACGCCGAGGAGCGGTGCAAGCCGGCGCACGCCGAACAGCTTGCCGATGAGCGCGCTCGTCGGCGGCAGCGTCGCCATGTAGGTCGCGCCCATCCAGAGCGCGAACACGAGCAGCGTCGCCTCGGTCTTGGGCGCCGCGACGAACCAGGCCACCCCCACCGCCCGTGCCGCGTAGAGCGCGGCCAGCATCCATTTCATCGGCACGCGCTGGAGTGCGAGGCCGGAGGCCAGGCTGCCGGCGACGTTGCACACACCGACGATCCCAATCCATATGCCGGAAAGGCGCGATGGAAGCCCGCAGAGATCGATGACCCCGGGCATGTGGGCGAGCAGGAAGGCGACGTGGAATCCGCACACGCAGAAGCCGCCGCTGACGAGCCAGAATTCCTTCGACCGTAGTGCGTCGGCGAGCGGCGGCGCGGGCGCCGGGCGAACGCCGGAAGCCTGTAACGCATTGTCGCGCCTGGCAGGCGCTTCCAGCAGTCGCGCGAGCGGCAGCGCGACCAGCGACAGCGCCGCCGTCGCATAGAGCGCGTTGGCCCACCCGCTCAGCGCGATGAGGGCCTGCATGACGGGCGCCAGCACGAGTTGCCCGACCGAGCCGCCCGCGCTCACGATACCTATCATCAGGCCCCGGCGGACCGGAGCGGCGTGCTCGCTCACGACACCGAGCAGCATCGCGTTCCCGCCGACCGCGGCGCCCGCGATCGCGCCGAGCGACAGGGCGGCGGCCAGAGCGATGACGCTGTGCCCGAATGGAACGAGGGCGGTGGCGGCGGCCAGCATGATCGCGCCACCCGATACCACCCGCGTGGGTCCGTAGCGGCCGGCGAGCGTGACCGCAAGCGGCTGCGCCACGCCCCAGACGATCTGGCCCAGTGCCATCGCGAAGCTGATCGCCACGAGTCCGAGGCCGGTGGCCGAGTTGAGCGGGGACGCGAAGAGCCCGAGCGCCGAACGCTGCCCCATCGTGACCGCGGCCAGCGTCGCGGCGGCAGCCGCGACGATCCACGCGTGCCGATCGGCGGAAGTATCTCTTGCGATCATGTGACCGGACCGCGCGCGAGGCGGGCATGCGCCCGCCCCGCCTCGCCGGTCACTGCACCACGACTGCCTGCACGAGCGGCGCGAGGGCGGTCTGGATGCGCGTGCCCTGCTCCGCGTCGATGAGCCCGCCGAGCACCTCGCCGAAGCGCGGATCCCGGACGCCCGAGACGATGTACTGCCACCGATACGCGCGCAGCACCGAGGCGGCGACGGCCTCGCGCTCGGCGTCGGCGAGCGCGCGCCCGCAGGCCCCTGCGAAGTAGGCGGCGTCGGCCTTCGCCTGCGCCTGCAGGATGCCGTCGACGGCGCCGACCAGCGCGATGAGGTCGTCCACCGCGGCGTCGCGCGCCTCCTTCGAGAGCTTCGCGTCCTCGCGCACCCACTCCAGCTCGTCGAGGATCGCGTGCTGCGACTCCTCCTTCCAGTGGAACAGGAACACGTCCTTCCAGAGCGGGCAGAGGTCCTGCTCGTCGCTGATGCTCTCGCGGTAGTGCAGCTGGACGAACAGCTCGATGTGGCAGGTCAGGCCGAGCCCCGCCCACAGGGACTTCGACAGCACGGCGCGGGCGACCGCGTTCGGTTCCGGGACGAACGTATAGCCCGCCGGCATCTGTGCGGCGAGCATCCGCTCGATGCGCCGGAACATCTCCTGATGCTTGATCTCCTCGTCGGTGAAGCGGACGAGCGCCTCCAGCGCGACCTGGTCGCCCAGCAGGTAGTCGCGGCTCACGTCGACGACCATCGCCGCGATGAAGCGCTCGACCAGCCCGAAGATGTTCGCGTAGGAGCGGCCCTGGACCTGCGTGAGGAAGCGGCGTTCGTCGGGCGTGAGGAAGCCGAGCTCGTCGACACGCGACAGCCCGTTCGGGAGGAACCGCTTCGACAGGTCGAACTGCCGGCCGCGAATCACGTCGCGCTCGATTTCCCAGCGGATGCGACGGGATGCGTCGATGCAGCGCGCGTAGCGGCTCTTCCCGGCGCTGTCGGTCTGGATGGTAGCTTGCATGTTTGACATCTCCTCTGCGTTGGCGATGGAAAGTGCCCGGCGGCCCGAAAATCAGAAGCCGACCAGGCGGGCGGTGAAACCCTGGGACTGCACCGTGCGGAGCACCTCGGGCGTCGAGGCGATGCGCGGGTCGTAGTAGACGATCAGCAGGTTCGGGGTGCGGTGCGAGCCGCGCACGCTGCGCACGCCGTCGACTGCGGCGAGCGCAGCCGTGGCCCGGGCCCGTGTGGCGGCGTCGATCGGCCCGGCGAGGTGTACGAGCACGTCCGATGGCGTTGTTGTCACGTCGATCGCTCCTTCGTTGCCGGCTCCGGCGGAGCCGCGCCCCCTGCCGCTTGCGAGAGCGGCTCGGGGATGTGAGCGATGGTGTGCGCGGGAGGTAACCGCGCGATTGCGGACGGAACGCGCTTTGTTGTCGCTTTGTAACGGCGGGGAACGCGCACCGAAGGCGCGATCGCCCGTCGCGGCGGCTCCGCGGCTGCGGTCAGCCCTGCGCGAGGTGGCTGGCGATGAGTGCCGTGAGCGCCGCCGGCTCGACTGGCTTGCGCAGCATCGCGGCGACGCCGTGTCGCCGCAACTCGTTCGGCCCGATGTCGCCGCCGTAGCCGGTGCACAGGATGACCGGGAGTTCGGGGCGTTCGGTCGTCGCCCGCTCCGCGAGCTCGAGGCCGGTCATCCGCGGCATCGTCTGGTCGGTCAGAATGAGATCGACGCGGTCGGGATCCGCGGCGAACCAGAGCGCCGCCTCGACGGGGTCGGACTTCACGGTGACGTCCAGGCCGCGGGTCGTGAGCAGCTCCCCGATGAACTCGCCCACCATCGGCTCGTCGTCGACGACCAGCACGCGCCCTGACATCGGCGCTGCACGCGGCGCCGCGGCGTCGGGCACGGCCGTCTCCGCATCGGAATCGGCGCGCGCCTTTGCGATCGGCGGGAAGAGAACCCGAAATGTCGCGCCGGCGCCCGGGATCGAGTCGACCAGGATGTGCCCGCTGCACTCGTGCACGATGCCGTGCACCACCGACAGTCCCATGCCGGAACCCTTGCCGATGCCCTTCGTCGTGAAGAACGGGTCGAAGATCCGGTCGATCGCCTCCCCGGCGATGCCTGTTCCCGAGTCGCGCACGGTCAGGCCGACGTAGCGCCCTTCGACCCGCTTCCGGCACGATGCGCAGGTGCCGTGGATGCGGTCTTCCAGGTCGACGCGCACGCCGATGGTTCCCGCTCCGCCCGTGGCGTCGCGCGCGTTGATGAGGAGGTTGAGCAGCACCTGCTCGGCCTGCACCGGGTCCACCGACACCGCAGGGACGGGCCGCCCCAGATCGACATCGAGAACGATCGACGAGGGCAGCGTCGGCCCGATCAGCTTGAGCGCGTCATGAACGAGCGACGGGAGATCGAGCCGACGCGGCTCGCCCCGCTTGCCGCGACTGAAGGTGAGCATCTGCTGGATCAGGTCGCGCCCGCGCAGCGACGCTCGCTGCGCCTGGTCGAGGTACTGCCGCAGCTTGGGATCGGCGGCCGCGGCATCGCGCTCACCGGCCAGCACGATGTAGCCGAGGATCCCGCTCAGGATGTTGTTGAAGTCGTGGGCGATGCCGCCGGTCAGGTGGCCGATCGCCTCCATCTTCTGCGCCTGGCGCAGCTGCGCCTCCAGCGCGTAGCGCTCGCTCTCGGCGCGCTTGCGCTCGGTGATGTCGCGCGCGATGGCGAGTACGTGCGGCTCGCCCCGGTGCCGGAACGGGATCGTGACGACCTCGGTCTGGATGCGCTCGCCGTTCTTGCGAATCGCCTCGAGCTCGGCCCGAGCCGTCTCGCCGGCGAGCGCCCGGCGCACGAGCTCCTCGCGGGGCCGCGCGTACTCGGCCGGGTACTCGGGACGCTCGTAGCCGCCGCCGATCGCCTCGTCCCGCGTCCAGCCGTACATCTTCTCGTACGCCGGATTGACGTCGACACGGCGGAACCGCGAGTCCCAGAGGATCAGCGCGTCGGTCGAGGCGTTGAAGATCGCGCGGTACTGCTCCTCGCTCGTCCTGAGCGCGTGCTCGGCGCGCTTGCGCTCGGTAATGTCGCGCGCGATGGTGAGCACGTGCGGCTCGCCGCGATGCTGGAAGGGTATCGCGTGGATTTCGGTCGGGACGCGCTCGCCGTTCTTGCGGATCGCCTCGAGCTCGGCGTGGCAGGCCTCGCCGGCCAGCGCCCGGCGCACGAGCTCCAGGCGCGGGCGCGCGTACTCCGGCGTGAACGCGGGGTGCTCGTAGCCGCAACCGATCACTTCGTCGCGCGCCCAGCCGTAGAGCCGTTCGTACGCCGGGTTGACGTCGACGCGCCGATACCGCGAGTCCCAGAGGACCAGCGCGTCGGCCGAAGCGTTGAAGATCGCGCGGTACTGCTCCTCGCTCGCCCGCAGCGCCTCGTCGGCCCGGCGCCGGTCGATCTCCGTGACGGCGCGGGTGGCGAAGATCTTGAGCATCGCCTCGACGAGGTGGGGATCGGCCAGCGTCCGGCGCGATACCACCGCGATCAGGCCCAGCGCCCGACCTTGGGTGCCGGTCAGCGGGTAGCCCGCGTAAGCGTCCACGCCCAACCGCCGGAAGCCTTCGTCGAGGGGAAAGCGCTCGGCCAGCCCGCAGGGGAAGAAGCGATACTCCTGGCCGAGCACCTGCTCGCAGGGCGTCCCCGCCAGCGCATACTCGAAGTCCTCGATCATGCGCCCGTCGACGTAGAAGGCCAGCATCCGCAGCCTGCGCGCGTCCGCCGGCGAGGGCAGGGCGATGAAGGCGATGTCGACGGCCAGGATCTCCGCCAGCGAGCGCACGAGGTCGGCGAAGAGTGCCTCGCCCTCGGCGGCGGACACCGCCAGCGCCGCGCGGCGCATCGCCTGCTCGACGCGCGTGCGGGGCTCGCCGCCGATCTCGATCTGCTTCTCGACCTCGATCGCGCGGGGCTCCTCGGTGTCGCGCAGCCGGGGCGGGCGGGGCTCGGTGGTCATCGCGCGCAGTCTAGACGACGTCGGCTCCTGGCGCAGGCACTGTTACCGCGCGGGAACAATTGAAACACGCCGGATACACGCGATTCGGGGGCGGCGTCGACCCGCCGCGCAGTTGCGCGGGAAGCGCGGCGTCAATCGCTGGCCGGGACGTACAGGTAGCCGGCGTTGCGGACCGTCTTGATCAAGCGGGGTGCTTCCGGGTCCGTCTCGATCTTCTTGCGCAGGCGCGCGATGCGGATGTCGATGCTGCGGTCGAAGGGCTCCCATTCGCGGTTGCGCGTCATCGTGAGCAGCTGGTCGCGGGACAGCACGCGGTTGGGATGCTCGGTGAACACGCGGAGGAGATCGAATTCCATGCTCGTCAGCGCGACCTCGTTCCCCGCCGATTCGAGCAGGCGATGACCGTCGAGGTCGAGCTCGAACCGGCCCACGCGGACGCGGTTGGACGCGCGACGCTCGCCCGCGGGCATCGGCCTGTCCCCGGCGCTGCGCGCCCGGCGCAGCACGCTCTTCAGTCGCGCCCGCAGCTCGCGCGGATCGAAGGGCTTCGCGACGTAGTCGTCCGCGCCGACCTCGAGCCCGACGATGCGGTCGACGACGTCGCTCGCGGCGGTGACCATGATGATGCCGACGTCGTGGTGCTCGCGGAGCCAGCGCGCGAGGGAAAGCCCATCCTCGCCACCGAGGTTGAGGTCGAGCAGCACGACGTCGGGCACGCGGCGCGCGATCGCCTGCCGCATCTCGTCGCCGCTGGCGGCCTGGGCGACCTCGTAGCCGTGGCCACCGAGGTATTCGGCGATCATGCCGCGCACCTCGGGGTCGTCGTCGACGATCAGAACGTGCGCGCTCTCGGCCATGGCAATGCGCTCCTCCGGCTGGCCGCGGAATTATAACCACGCCCCCGCTTGCAGCGGCTCGTGGCGCCGGCGCCCGGCAACACGCCGGATACAAACTGTTTCCGCAGCGACATCGCCGCGCAACCCGCGCTGCGCAAGCTGCGTCCTCATCGCGTGCCGGTTCAGGGCCACCGACGAACCTCCGGCCAGGGCCCGGACCACGCGATGCGAACGCAACCACAGCCAGCGAGGCGACGAGGCCGATCATGTACCGCAGTTTCGACGAGGAAGTGTTTCTTGCACCCGAGAGCATCGTCGCCGGCGTCGTGGCGAGCGCGGCGTTCGAGGACGAGCCCGATCTCCCCGACCCGGGATCGCTCGGCGGCTTCGGGAGCGCGCATTCCGACGGTGGCGATCCTGACGCCGACGGCACCGATGCGGACCCCGACGCAGTCGCCGCACCGGGGGACGTGGCCGGGACGAGCCCGTTTTGCGCGGAGGCGGAATGGCTCGACGCGTGGGTGCGCCGCGCGCTTGCCGCGAACGGCTTCGGCGGCTGAGGGAGCCCGCGCCATGGATGCGGTCCGGTTCGATCTCAAGTGGCGATACTGGCTGGCGACTGCAGTGCCGCTCACGGTCGGCGTGTTCGGATCGCCGGCCGGCGTGGGTGCCGCGATCGGGATCACGCTCGTGCAGGCCGTGCACTTCGGCCTGGGCCACGGACGCGAAGGTCGCCCTGGCTCGCTGACGGTGCAGGTGCGGTGGCTCTACCTGTTGGCACTGCTGCTGGGTCTCGCGCCGCCGCTGCGCGCCTTGCTCGTCCTCGCCCTCGTTGGCGTCTGGGCGAACATCGTCTTCGGCTACTGCCTCGCGGCGCGGATGCTGTCGCTGGCGCCGTGGAATCGCCGCGCACCGCTCAGCGCCAGGCTCGTCGCATCGACGTTCCTGTCGCCGCCGACGACGGGAAGCATCGCCGGCCGCGATGCCCGCCCGCCCGCGCCGCATACGCGCGTCGCGTCGCGGCCGTGATCGAACCGAAGGAGGCGCGACATGGCCACCATCGTCTGTCTGCATTGCAGCGGCAGCAGCGCTCGCCAATGGGCGAAGCTCGCGGCAGCCCTCGGCCCTGCGCACTCGGTGCACGCACCGAACTTGATCGGCTACGGCGGCGACGGGTCGTGGAGCGCCGGTAACGAGGTGACGCTGGACGCCGAAGCCGGGCGCATCGAGGAGATCATGACCACTGCGCATGGCCAGCTCGTTCTGGTCGGGCATTCGTACGGGGGCGCGGTGGCGACGCGCATCGCGCTGCGCCATCCGCAACGCATCGTCGGCCTCGCGCTCTTCGAACCGGTGCTGTTTTCACTGATCCTGCCCGGCGGTGACGAGGCCGGCCGCGAGATCCTCGCGACCGGAAACGCGATCCGCGACGACGTGCGCGACGGTCGCGTCGAACGGGCCGCTGCGCGCTTCGTCGACTACTGGTCGGGGGCGGGCGCCTGGGATGCGCTGGACCGCCGGCGGCGCGACGGGGTTTGCTCGCGCATGGGGAAGGTGGCGGAGGACTTCCGCGCGCTGTTCGCCGACCCGCTGCCGCTGGCTGCGTATGCGCGGCTCACGATGCCCGTGCTCCTGCTGGAAGGCGAAACGACGCCCGCGCCACCCAGGGCCGTCGCAGCCAGGCTGATGCAGGTACTGCCGAACGCCACCCGCGCGCGCATCGCCGGGGCCGGCCACATGGGCCCGATCACGCACGCGGAAGACTTCAACGCCGCAATCCTGCGCTTCGTCGACGCCGGCAACGCCGGCCGGCGACTGGGGCTCGCCGCGTAGCCGGGAATCCGACGCAGCCGGGATCGAATCCCTGGCGACGCCGTCGGGGAAGACCCGCGGGCGCCTGGCGCGCGTCAGCCGGGAGTGTGGGTCGCGCCGAGCTGCGCCTCGAGCGCCGCGACGCGCGCCTCGAGTCGCTCGACCTTCTCGCGCGTGCGCCGCAGTACTTCGACCTGGTCGTCGAACTCGTGCCGCGAGACGAGATCGAGCCGACCGAGTCCGCTCTGCAGCAGCGCCTTGACGTTCTTTTCGATGTCCCTGGCCGGTGAGGCCTCGACGGCCCGGCCGATGCGGGCAGCGAGTTCATCCAGGGTCGCCGATTTCAGCATCGACAGCCTCCTGCAGTCATGGTGACGGGTGCGTTGACCGAGCCGCGACGGGCGCCTGCGCACGACCGGCGACCGACTCGTCACCGGGTCGGCGCATCACCGCGCCAGATCCGTGCATGGGGCGCGGATCACGCTCCGCAATGGTGCAAAGGTCTCGCGCCAGACCGGCGCCAGGCGTCGAAAATCGACTATAAATCGTTGAAACACAATACTTTTTCATCGTAGGCACGTGAAATGCAGTAGTCGCCCCGGAAGAATGTCTTTTTCACCCAGAGGGCCCCAAGCCATGAAACGCTACAAACTGCATTCTGCCACCGGTGCAATCGCGCTGGCGGCCGTCGCCGCATTCGCCGCCCCCGCCCATGCGCAAACCGCAGCGCCGGCTGCCGACGCCAAGGAGCCGCCGCCCTACACCATCGCCACCAACTTCGGCATCTACAGCCAGTACGTGTTCCGCGGCCTCACGCAGACCGACCAGAAGCCGGCGTTCCAGGGCGGGTTCGACCTGACGACCACCAGCGGCTTCTACGCCGGCACCTGGGGATCGAACATCAGCTGGCTGCACGATGCCGGGGTCGTCAACCATGGCGCGAGCCTCGAGTGGGATCTCTACGGCGGCTACCGCTACTCGTTCACCCCGGACTGGGGGATCGACGTCGGCGCGCTGTACTACTACTACCCGGGCAGCTACGTCGACGGCGTCACCAAGCCCGATTCGACCGAGCTCTACGTCGCCGGCTCGTGGAAGTGGGCGTCGCTCAAGTATTCGCATGCGGTCAGCAATCTCTTCGGCGTGCCCGATTCGCACAACAGCTGGTACCTCGACCTGTCGGCGAACTATCCGCTGACCGACACGCTGACGCTCAACGCACACGTCGGCCGCCAGGAATTCAAGGGCCAGACCGCCGGGATCAACAACGGCGACAACCTCAACTACACCGACTGGAAGCTCGGGCTCACCTACTCGGTGAACAACTGGAACGTCGGCGCCTACTACACCGACACCAACGCGAAGGACGCGGGTTACACCCTCGCCGGACGCAACATCGGCAAAGCCACCGGCACGGTGTTCATCCAGCGGACGTTCTGATCGCTGCAGCCGGTACATCGGCGGATCGCTCGACGATGCATCCGAATTCCATGCCCAACACGGGGAACGAGTCATGAAACTGGTCACCGCCATCATCAAGCCGTTCAAGCTCGACGAGGTCCGCGAGGCCCTGTCGGAGATCGGCGTTCAGGGAATCACCGTCACCGAGGTCAAGGGCTTCGGGCGGCAGAAAGGCCACACCGAGCTCTACCGCGGGGCCGAGTACGTCGTCGATTTCCTGCCCAAGGTGAAGATCGAAGCCGCGCTCAACGACGATCTTCTCGATCGTGCGATCGAAGCCATCGAGAAAGCCGCGAAGACCGGCAAGATCGGCGACGGAAAGATCTTCGTTTTCGACCTTCTGCAAGTCGTCCGCATCCGCACCGGTGAAACCGGCGCGGGCGCGCTGTAAGGGAGCCTCCGATGAAAAAGATCCTGATGGTCCTCGCGCGGCTGGGCGCATTCGGCGCCACCGCGCCGGCGCCCGCGCAGGACAAGCCCGCCGA
>JBLMVY010000078.1:0-2960 GCA_050256935.1 Candidatus Levyibacteriota bacterium
GCGGCCCGCCTCATGCCGCGGCCACCCGGTGTTTCGATCGCGCGAGGAAGTCGGGATCGAACACCCGGTCGGCCATCACCTGGCAGCGCCGGATCAGCCGCGGCTCGTCGGGGCCGTAATCGGGGACGGCGTTGTGCAGCGTGACCAGGTCGTCCCACATCAGCACGTCGCCCTCGCGCCAGTGATGCGCATGCCGGTAGCGGGGCTGGAGCTGGTGCTCGAACAGCAAGCGCAGGAGGTCGTCGCTCTCGGCCTGGGGCAGGCCCTCGATGCGGACCGTGTAGCCCGGGTTCGCGTACAGCACGTGGCGCCCCGTGATCGGGTGCCGCAGGAAGACCGGGTGTGCGACCGGCGGCCTGGCGGCGCGCTGCGCGTCGGTCAGCGGCCCGCGTCGGCTGCCCGGCCGGGCCCGCATCGCGTCCCAGAACTTGGCGAAATCGTGGATCGCGGTCGCGTGCTGCAGCCGGTGCCTGACCTGCGCCGGCAGGTCGTCGTACGCCGCCTGCATGTTGGCGAACAGCGTGTCGCCGAGCGGCCGACCGTCGCGCTGCGGAATGCGGATGCCGTGCAGGACGTTGGCGTAGGCGACGGTCTTGCTGTACGACATGTCGGTGTGCCAATCCTGGCCGGCGTCGGCGAGACCGAGCGGCCGCCCGTCCTCGACGATGTTCGACAGGATCATGACCTCGGGATGGCCGGGCTCCTGGAAGCCGCCGGTCACGTTGATCTCGAGCGTCCCGAAATTCGCGCTGAACCGCTTGAGCGCCGCCGCATCGAGCTTCTGGTCCGGGAAGCAGACGACGCCGTAGTCGCCGAGCGCCCGGACGATGGTCGCGAACGCGGTATCGCTCAGCGGTTGCGCGAGATCGATGCCCTCGATGCGCGCGCCGAGGGTGTCACCGCCAGGCCTGACTTCCAGCATCACGATCTCCCGAGCGCCTGCCGCGCCGGTTCACCACCCGTCGTCGCGACGGGCGCCTGCGCAACGATGCACCGACAGGCATCGTAGCGCAGGTCGCGCCGTGAGCGCTTTAGGCCCGGCGACCGCCCTGGGCGGCCGGCCGGCCGCGATCCGCGGGTCTTGCGCCCGCCCTGCCGCCACCGTTGGTGCCGCGGCCACGCCCCTGACGGGCGTTCTCGTTGAGTGGAGGCTTGCCTGCGCGGACCGTCCCTTGCGGGCGCCCTTGCGTGCGCTCCGCCGCGCGATGGCCTGCGCGATACGCTGCGCCGCCCGCCGCGTCCCCGGCGGCACCGCCAGCGGCCAGCGCGCCGGACGCCGCGGCGTCGGGGGCGAAGCCCGGGACCACCTCCTGCGGGATCGCGCGCTTGATCAGCTTCTCGATGTCGCGCAGGAAGCCGCGGTCGTCGGCCGAAACCAGCGACACCGCCTCGCCCGTCGCGCCGGCGCGGCCGGTGCGGCCGATCCGATGCACATAATCCTCGGGGACGTTGGGCAGGTCGTAGTTGATCACGTGTGGCAACTGGTCGATGTCGATGCCGCGCGCCGCGATGTCGGTGGCGATGAGCGCGGTCAGCCTGCCGCCCTTGAATTCGGCCAGCGCGCGGGTGCGCGCCGACTGGCTCTTGTTGCCATGGATCGCCAGCGCGGCGATGCCGTCGCGGCCGAGCTGCTCGGTCAGCTTGTTCGCGCCGTGCTTGGTGCGGGTGAACACCAGCACCTGCGACCAGCCGCGGGTCCTGATCAGGTGCGCGAGCAGCTCGCGCTTGCGCTCGCGGTGCACCGGATGCGCCTTCTGCGTGATGAGCTCGACGGTCGAGTTGCGGCGGGCGACCTCGATCATCGCGGGCGTGTTCAGGAGGCCGTCGGCAAGCGCCTTGATCTCGTCGGAGAAAGTCGCCGAGAACAGCAGGTTCTGCCGCTGCCGCGGAAGCAGCGCCAGCACGCGCCGGATGTCGCGGATGAAACCCATGTCGAGCATCCGGTCCGCCTCGTCGAGGACCAGGATCTCGACCCGCGACAGGTCGACGGCCCGCTGGCCGGCGAGGTCGAGCAGTCGGCCGGGCGTGGCGACCAGGATGTCGACGCCGCGTTTCAGGCGGTCGACCTGCGGCTGGATGCCCACGCCGCCGAAGATCACCGTGGAGCTGAGCCTCGTGTACTTGCCGTAGGTGCGCACCGACTCCTCGACCTGCGCGGCGAGCTCGCGGGTCGGGGTGAGGATCAGGGCGCGGATCGGGCGTGCCCCGGATCGCGGCGCCCCGCCTGCGGCGCGCGAGGACAGCCGCTGCAGCATCGGCAGCACGAATCCGGCGGTCTTGCCGGTGCCGGTCTGCGCGCCGGCGAGAAGATCGCCACCGGCGAGTACCGCGGGGATGGCTTGCGCCTGCACGGGCGTGGGTTGGGTATAGCCGTGCTCGGTGACGGCGCGGACCAGCGTCTCGGACAGGCCGAGCGTAGAGAAGGACATGAAAGCTTTCGGAAAAGGATCGGCCTGTCCTCCCCAACGGGAGGCCAGTCGCAGGCGAACGGAGGAACTGCAGGACGTCGGAATCGACAGCGGCCGGAAGGACTGGAACCCATGCCGCGTGCGGCGATTATAGCACGCGTCCGGTCCAAAAATTGGTAATGCCACTTGACCAGTGGCCCCGGCGCGGGTAGCCTTGATCCCTCCGAAGCAACGCCGCAGGCCGGCGCCGGGGTCCGGTCCCATGCCGTTCCAGAGCATCGAGCCTCGCCGGCTCTACCGGCAGATCGCGGACCAGATTCGCGCGCTGATCAGGAGCGGCGAGTACGCGACCGGTTCGCGCCTGCCGCCTGAGCGCGACCTCGCGAAGCAGCTCGGCGTGTCGCGTCCGTCGGTGCGCGAGGCCCTGATTGCGCTCGAGGTCGAGGGGCTGGTCGACGTGCGCATCGGCTCGGGGATCTACGTCCGCGCCTGCGACGGCACCCGGACCGCCGCGCCGGCCGAGAGCGAGGCGGGCCCGTTCGAGCTCCTGCG
>JBLMVY010000079.1:0-4032 GCA_050256935.1 Candidatus Levyibacteriota bacterium
GCCGGCGTGCCGGCCTCCCCGGCGGCCCCATCCTTCGGTCCCCCCGCGGGCGCGGCGGCGCCACCCACGGTTCCGGCTGCAGCGGTGCCCGCGCGCAGCGCGGCCGACATCGCCGCGGAACAGCACGCCTACGATGCCGCGCTCGACACGTTCAAGCGCGGCGATTACGTGAAGGCGATTGCCGGCTTCGGGGCGTTCGTCAAGACGTATCCGAAGAGCGCGCTCGCGCCTTCGGCGCAATACTGGCTTGGCAACGCGCAGTACGCGCGACGCGACTATCGCGCGTCGATCGCTTCGCAGCGGCAGCTGCTGCTGAACTGGCCCGACAGCAGCAAGGCGCCCGACGCGATGATCAACATCGCATCCGCCCAGAGCGACATGGGTGACAATGCGGCCGCGCGCAAGACGCTCGAAGAGCTGATCAGGAAGTATCCGAAATCGGATGCGGCCACCAAGGCCCGCCAGCGGCTCGCCGTCCGGTAAGCGCTCGTCTGCACCTCCGGCGGCACCGGTGCGGCACCGGGCCGCCGATTCTGCCGATCTCGCCGAGCCTCTTCCGACTGGATTCGCGCAACGCCTGATCGACTGGCAGCGCATCCACGGCCGCCGCGACCTGCCGTGGCAGGGCACGCGCGACGCGTACCGCATCTGGCTGTCCGAGATCATGCTGCAGCAGACGCAGGTCGCGACCGTGCTGCCTTACTACGCGCGCTTCGTCGCCGAGTTCCCCGACGTGGCGGTGCTCGCCCGTGCACCGCTCGCGCGCGTGCTCGAGCGGTGGAGCGGGCTCGGCTACTACCGCCGCGCGCATCACCTGCACGCGGCCGCACGCGCGGTCGTCGACCGCCATGGCGGCAGGTTCCCCACCGACGCGGCGACGCTGGCGACGCTCCCCGGCATCGGGCGCTCGACCGCAGCCGCGATCGCCGCCTTCGCGTCGGGCGAGCGCGGCGCGATCCTCGACGGCAACGTCAAGCGCGTGCTCGCGCGCCATCGCGGCGTCGACGGCTGGGCCGGCACGCCCGCGGTCGAGGCGAAGCTGTGGCGCATCGCCGAGGCGCTGCTGCCCGGCGCGGCGCCGGCGCGCGGGTCGCCGCTGCCCGCAAACCCGGCCGAAGCCGACGCGATCGCCACGTACACGCAGGCGCTGATGGATCTCGGCGCGACCCTCTGCACCCGCGCGCGGCCGCGCTGTGATGCCTGCCCGGTGGCGACCGACTGCGTGGCGCTGCGCGAAGGGCGCGTCGATGCACTGCCCGCGCCGCGTCCGCGCAAGCCGCTGCCGCGGCGCGAGCTGCGCGTGCTGCTGCTCGAGCGGGACGGAAGAATCCTGCTCGAGCAGCGCCCCCCGCTGGGTATCTGGGCGGGACTGTGGAGCCTGCCCGAGCTTTCGGTCGACGCCGATCCGTCGGCGTACGTGGTCGGCCGCTTCGGCGCCGAGGCGGGCACCGCCGACGCATTGCCGCCGATCGTCCACGGCTTCACCCACTACACCCTGACGATGCACCCGATGCGCATTCCGGTCACCCGCTGGCCGGCGCAGGTGCAGCTACCGGGCGTCGAATGGTTCGCGCGCGACGCGGCGATCGCGGCGGCGGTGCCGGCGCCGATCAGGAAGCTGCTGCAGCGGCTGTAGTCGCTGCCAAGGCGTAGGCCATCCGTTCGATTCCGGGATCCTGGCCTTCGTCGCAGGGTTGGAGGTTCGGTCGCCAACCAGGCGCCTACACCGACGTCGTCCTGTGTCAGAACGCTCTGAAGCAGAGCATCAGCCAGACGAAAATATGGTTTTTCATATGGATTCAGCGTAGCATCGAGCTATGGCCAAGGCCCGGTTCGACTGGGATCCTGACAAGGATCGGACGAATCGTCTGAAGCACGGTGTCGGCTTTGCGACGGCGCAGCTCGCGTTCACCGACAATCATCGCGTGATTGCAGTGGATGCAGCGCACAGTTCTGCCGAAAGGCGCTACTTCTGCTTCGGCCGAGTGGGGGCAGGGGTGCTGACGGTGCGCTTCGCATACCGCGCGGGCGTCATACGGATCATCGGTGCAGGCTACTGGCGCAAGGGAAAGCAGATTTATGACCGCGAAAATCAAGTATCGGGACGAACCCATCGGTGATCCGCAGGTAGTTCCCGATTTTCTTCCGGCTCCCGAGGACCTCGTGTTTCGCGAGGAGGGCGTGAAGATCACGCTGGCGCTCAGCAAGCGGAGCGTCGAGTTCTTCAAGCGTGAGGCGAAGAAGCACAACACCCAGTATCAGCGGATGATTCGGCGCCTCCTCGACGCCTATGCCGAACACTACGCGCAATCACCGGCTTCGCCAGCGCCCGGACGCCCCGCGGTGGGGCTCCGCCCGCGAGGAGGGCGCCGCCCGGCCTAGTACGACGAAGGCAATCGCAATCGCGGCGCCGGATGCAACTTCGGCAGCCTGACCGCTCGCGCATACTCCTTCCGGGCGATGCCTCGCCCGTCCCCTGGGGTTAGTATCAGCGGCGCATTGCCGGAGCCCGTGGTCCGGTGCGATCCCAGCTGGCCCCGCGCCGAGCCTCGAGACCAACACCTCGTCCTTCGATCATGACCGATCCCGCCCACCTGTCCAATCTCGTCACCGGCCTCGCCTTCGCGCTGGCGTTCGTGTTCGGCGCCGTCGCCCAGCGCGTCAACTTCTGCACGATGGGCGCGATCAGCGACATCGTGAACATCGGCGACTGGGGCCGCATGCGCATGTGGGTGCTGGCGATCGCCGTGGCGATCCTCGGCACCGCCCTGCTGCAGATGGCGGGCCAGATCGACACCGCGAAGACGTACTACACCGGTGCCAGCGTTCCGTGGCTGTCGCACATCGTCGGCGGCCTGCTGTTCGGCTTCGGGATGACCCTGGGCTCGGGCTGCGGCAGCAAGACGCTGATCCGCGCCGGGGCCGGCAACCTGAAATCGCTGATCGTGCTGGTCTTCCTCGGGATCGCCGCCTACATGACGCTCAAGGGTGCGTTCGCGCTGTGGCGCGCCAACGGCCTCGACGTGTTCCGCTGGAACGTCAAGGCCGCCAATTCGGACCTTCCCACGCTGGGGATGGTGATCGGGTTCTCGAGCCGGATCCGCATCTGGCTGCCGCTGGTGATCGGCGCCGCACTGGCCGTCTGGGTGTTCGCCAACCGCGATTTCCGCGGCGCGCCCGCCTACATCGTCGGCGGCCTGGTCATCGGCGCCGTGGTCGTCGCCGGCTGGTACGTGTCGGGGCACCTGGGCTATGTGGCGGAGGATCCGAACACGCTCGAGGCCAAGTTCTACGCGACCGATTCCGGGCGCATGGAGTCGTTCAGCTTCGTCGCCCCGGTCGCCTACACGCTCGAGCAGCTGCTGCTGTGGACCGACCAGTCGCGCCTGATCACGTTCGGCATCGCGGCCGTGCTCGGCATGCTGGCCGGCTCGGCGGCGATGGCGATCGCCACCCGCAGCTTCCGCTGGGAAGGCTTCGGCTCGGTCGAGGACGTCGCGAACCACATCGTCGGCGGCATCCTGATGGGCTTCGGCGGCGTCACCGCCCTGGGCTGCACGATCGGCCAGGGATTGACCGGCGTGTCGACCCTCGCCATCGGATCGTTCATCGCGCTGGCGTCGATCATCGCCGGCTGCGTGATCGGCCTGCGGTACCAGACGTGGCGAATCGAGCGGGCCGCGGCGTAGCCCGGCCGCGACGCGGCAGGATCGGGGTGTTGTAGGATGGCAGGTCACGGCTGCGTCAACCGGCGTCGGCGCAGCCGCGTTCGACAGCCATGATCATCTTCGAGCTCAGTTGCGCGCACGGTCACCGCTTCGAGGGCTGGTTCGCCTCGGGCGAGGAGTTCACGCGCCAGCAGGAGCACTCGCTGGTCACCTGCCCGGTCTGCGAGGACTCGCACATCGAGCGGCTGCCCTCGGCGCGCGTGTCGGTCGCCAAGGGCGCTGCCCGCGACAACGCGCCACCCGCCGAGCCGGTGGAAGAGCGGCAGGATTCCGATTCCGCGGCGATGGGGCTGCCCGCGGAGGT
>JBLMVY010000080.1:0-4462 GCA_050256935.1 Candidatus Levyibacteriota bacterium
GAACGCGACCGATGGATGGCGGCTGTCGGTGCCGAGGCCCCGGGCGATGCGCCGCCACAGCTCGGCCTGCCAGCGCTCGTCCTCGCGCCGCGCAGCGTCGAGTCCCGCGATGCCGGCGGGCTTGTTCTCGAGCCAGGACGCGAGCCAGCCCGGGCGGTAGGTCAGGTAGTGCTCGAGCAGTGTTGCGGCGCTGGCGGCGAGCTCGTAGCGCATGACGGCATCGGCGTCGCGCAGGTAGGCGGCGAGCGGCGGATGCGCGGCGATGAAGGCCTTGTCGTCGAAGATCGAGAGCACGCGCCAGGTCAGCACCGACGCGGTGAAGGGCGACATTTCCGAGACCGCGACGACGTGGCCGATCTGTCGCCACAGCCACTGGGCGAGGAAGGAGAAGCGGACGTTCGAGCAGATGCCGAAGCGGTCGGCCGTCGCGAGCTCCACCCGGCGCCTGATCGCCGCGCTGGGCACGATGATCTCCTCGCCGGTGAACGGCGAGGGCGGCGGCGCGGTCATCGCGTCGAGCAGCGTGTCCTGCAGCTGCTCGAAGCGGTTGGAGAACTTGACGTGCAGCATGCTCTACGGAAGTCCGGCGAAGGCAGGCAAGGATAGCGCGCGGCTGCGACGCGTTGTGTCGCACGGCAGCGTGTCGCGGCGCTCGCTGTGCCGGCGCTGCGTAAGCTTCTCATGACGGCGACGATGCGACGAGCGCCCCTTCTCATCGGCGGGCCCTTCGGCTAGATTTTGGCCCACAGCGGGAACGGAGCCACGGAGGGTCGGAACTGCGGCTGCGTGAACCCCGGATCGCCGGAGATGCCCGTGCCACCGTCGCGCCTCGCCAAGTTCTCGCCGCCACGAGCCTCGCGGTCGTTGCCGCGGCTCCGGCTGCACGCGGAGCTCGATGCATTGTCGCGAGACGCGGTGGTGTGGATCGCGGCAGGCCCGGGTTCGGGCAAGAGCACGCTGGCTGCCACCTGGGCCGCCGAGCGCGGCGACCGCACGCTCTGGTACCGCGTCGACGAGGCCGACGCCGATCCGGCGGCGGTGTTCGACGGTTTCGCCCAGCTCGCCGCGACCCTTCGCCGCGGGCGCGGCATCCCGGGCTATCGCCCCCAGGACGGCGCCGCTCTCGCGCCGTTCGCGCGCAGCTTCTTTCGTGCGTTCTTCGGCGTGATTCCTGCCGCATCGACGCTGATCGTCGACGATGCGCACGCAGCGGGAGGCGAGTTCGTCACCCTGCTGGCCGCGGCGATCCGCGAGGCTCCCCACGACGTCAGGATGCTGGTGCTCGGCCGCGAGGCGCCCTCGGGGGTGCTGCACGAGGCAATGGCGCGCGGCGAGCTCAAGGCCTTCGACGGGGCGAAGCTCGCGTTCACGCCCGACGAGGCCGTCGACCTGCTGGCCGACCGGGTGGATCCTGCCAAGGCGCGCGTCCTGTGCACGCGCAGCGACGGCTGGGCCGGCGGGCTGCTGCTGCTCGCGCAGTCGAGCGGCACTTCGCATGGCGAGGACGGATCGGACCCGATGGCGCAAGGCGAGGCTTCGGTCAAGGCGTACTTCTCCGCGCGGGTGCTCGAACTCCTCGATCCTGCCCAGTTGTGCGAGCTGGCCGCGGTCAGCCTGCTCCCCGACGTCGACGTCGAGATCCTCGATCGCATGGGTCTCGGGCCATCGGCCCAGGCCACGCTCGAAGGAATGCGCGAGCGGCATGCGTTCGTCACCCGCCTGGAACGCCAGCGGCCGACCTGGAAGCTTCACGACCTTTTGCGCGACACGCTGCAGGCGCGTTTCGATTCGGTGGGCGACGGCGCCTGGCGCAGCCGCATGCTGAACCTCGCCGCGGGCATCGCCGGCGAGCGTGGCCTGGTGCGCGACGCGGTCAGGCTGCACCTGCGCGCCGGCGATCCTCGCTCCGCGCTCGAATTGCTCGAGCAGGAAGCGGGTCGGCTGGTCCGCGCGCAGCGGCTGGCCGAGCTCGACGCGGTGGTCGCGCTGATCGACAGGCAGGCTGTCGACACCAGCGCCGCGCTGCAGCGGGCGCTGGGCGAGGCGGCGTGGGCCCGCAACGACGCCCGCGTCGCCGTGCGGCATCTCGACCGCGCCTGGGCGTTGCTCGCGTCGTCGTTGCCTTCGGCCGAGGCGCTGCTGGTCGCGGCAGGGGCGGTCGGGGCGATCCTCGAGGGCTGGCAGGATTTCGAGGGCGCGGACGCATGGGCGCGGCGCCTGGGGGCGCAGCTCGGCGCGCGCGATCGCATTGCAGGCATCGACGATGGCCTGCGCGTCGATGCCGTGTGCCTGCGGGCGATGGACATGCTGTGGGGAGAGGCGCCGCTCGGAAGAGCCGAAAAGCTGATCGAGCGGATTCTCGCGGTTCTGCGCGCGCGCGACCCGTCGGTGAGTCCCGACGAGGCGCTCGCCTCGTCGGCTGTCCTGATGGAGACCGCCGGCTATCGCCTCAGCGACGAGGCGCTGTTCCGCGACGTCGTCGTCGCGACCCTGCCCTGGCTGCACCAGGGCCGCATCTCGCCGCTCGCCGAGGCGGGCTGGCTCAATGCCTACGCAGGGCTCGGTCGCCGCTGGCCGCTCGCCGGGGTGAAGCTTCCCCTGCCCGTCGGCTGCCTGGAACGCGCGCTGGAACTCGGAAAGCAGTACGGGGGCACCGGCGCGGCATTCAGCGCCGCGTATCTTCTCGCCAACATCGCGATCTCCGAGAACGATCGCGCGCTCGCGCAACGCAGGCTGCAGGATCTGCGCGAGGTCACGAACCCCGAGCATGGCACGCAGACCGTGAACCTGCTGCTGGTGGAGGCAGCGGTGCTGGCGCTGGGACAGGACTGGCACCGTGCGCGCTCGACCATCGACCACGCCGATGCGCTCGCCGTGCAGCACAAGTTCCCATCGTCGGAGCGCTGGGCCATCGAGCTCACCCGGCAGCGGATCGAGATCGCGGCGGGCAACGGCGAGGCGGCGGGCGCGGCACTGCGCGAGCTCGTGGCACGGACACCCGAAGGCACGCGCCGCGAGCTGGCCCGCATCCTCGCCGGCGTGGCCGATGCCGCCAGCGCGATCGCATCGAACCACGATCCGCAGCCGCCCCTGGTGCGCTCGATCATGCAAGCGGCGAGCGCGCAGGCCTGGCCCGGGTTCGCCACCCTTCTGGCACCGATCGCCGCGCGCATCTGCGCCGCGGCGATCGCGCAGGGCATCGAGCCTGCATTCGCCCGGCAGGTGGTCAGCGAGCGCAAGCTGCCCGCCCCGACGCCGTTCGAGCCGCACTGGCCCTGGCCGATCCGCGTCCATGCGCTGGGCACCTTGCGCATCGAGGTCGATGGCGAGGAGCTGCGCTTCGGCCCCCGCGCGCAGCGCAAGCCGCTCGACCTCCTGAAGCTGATCGTCGTGCACGGCCCCGCCCCGATCGACACCGCACTGGTGCTCGATGCGCTGTGGCCCGACGCCGAGGGTGGCGCGGCGCGCGCCGCCTTCGACATGACGGTGATGCGCATGCGCAAGCTGCTCGCACGCGAGGATGCGCTGCGCCTGGACGGCGGAAGGGTCGGGCTGGATCCCGGATGTGTCTGGGTCGATGCCTGGGCCTACGCGGCCGGGGCGATCGACACCTATCCCGGACCGCTGTTCGGCGCCGATGCGGTCCAGCCGTGGTGGGCAGGCGCGCGCGAGCGCCTGCATCAGCGTTTCCTGCAGCGTGTCCGCCAGCGGGGGCAGGTGCTGGAGCAGTCGGGCGACCTCGACGGCGCGCTGGCGATCTACGAGTCGGGGCTCGCCCAGGACCCGCTCGCCGAGGAGCTCTACCAGGCGGTCATCCGCTGCCACGGCAGGGCCGGGCGGCAGGCGGACGCCCTGCGGGCATTCCGCCGCTGCCGGGAGCAGCTGTCGATCGTGCTGGGCGTCGCGCCTTCGCCGGTCACGCTCGCGCTGGTCGAGGCCGTCGCGCCCCGCTAGCGAGGGCTCCAGGGGAGTCGCATTCCCCCGCCGCCCGGCCGGATTTCCCCTCCCGTTAGCCAGCCGTTAGATCGGCCCGCGCACACTCCGGGGAAGAGCCGCCCGAGCCGATCGGCACCGTCGAGCACGTCGCTCGCCAGGGAGACCGCGATGCATCGCAGCAGAGGGAAGAGATCGGTGATCGGAACCGCCGGCGCATGCGGGCTGCTGGCCTTGGCGCTGGGCGGCATCGCCGGTCCGGTTTCCGCCGCGACCGACCGCTGCGCGTTGCTCGCGGACGCCGAGATCGCGGCGGTGATCGGCGCGCACGAGTCCGGGTACAGCGGGGTGAACAATCCATGGGGCAACAACAGCTGCCGCTGGGTCGCGAAGGCAGCGCCCGCGGTGAAGGCGCCCGAAGGCTGGCGGGACTCGGTCGAGGTCGCGGTGTGGGAAGGCGGGATGCTGTCGTGGGCGAAGGATCAGGTGCGGGGCGTTCCGATCGCGGGCGTCGCGAAGAACGCCACGT
>JBLMVY010000081.1:0-20080 GCA_050256935.1 Candidatus Levyibacteriota bacterium
GCCGAGAACCGCTGCCAGCGGCTCTCGGCCGTCGGGTCGACGCGGACCGCATGACCAAGCCCCGACAGGCGCGCGACTGCGCGCGTGACGGCGGCGGGGTCGGTGGCGAAGCCCGAGGGGGCGAGGATGTCGAAGCGCATCGGGATCGGCGGAGCAATCAGCGTCGCGCCGCGAAGAATCCGGTCAGCAGGCCTGCGCAGGCCTCTGCGGCCACGCCGCCGACGACGCTCGTATGATGATTGAGCCGCGGCTCGGCGAGCAGGTCGACCACCGACCCGCAGGCCCCCGTCTTGGGATCGCGTGCGCCGAACACCAGTCGCGACAGGCGTGCGTGCATGATCGCGCCGGCGCACATCGCGCAGGGCTCGAGCGTGACGTAGATCTCGCAGCCGGGAAGGCGGTAATTGCCCAGCGCGGCCCCCGCTTCGCGCAGCGCGGCGATCTCCGCGTGGGCAGTCGGGTCGCTGGCGGCGATCGGCGCGTTGCCCCCGCGGCCGATGATCACGCCGTCGCGGACGACGACCGCACCCACCGGGACCTCGCCGCGCGCGGCGGCAGCACGGGCGAGCGCCAGCGCCTCCTCCATCATCCGCGCATCGGCGGACTCGCGGGCTGCGTCGCCGACCGTCCCCGCCGATTCAGCGGCCACTCGCATCCTCGATGTGGAACCGGTGCAGCAGGCGGTGCAGCACCGGCGCGAACATCAGGCCGGTCGCCGCGAGCAGGATCACACCGCAGAACAGCGCATAGACGCCGTCGAACAGCTTGCCGGCCGTGGTCTTCACGCCCACGACCGGGCCCATGCCCGACAGCAGCATCGCAGCCTGGTGGAACGCGTCGAGCCAGGTCAGGCCTTCGAGGGCGTGGTAGCCGACCATCCCGATCGCCAGCGTGACGGCCACCAGCGACAGCGCATAGCGCGCCGCCCGCCGTACCCGCGACAGGAATCGCCTGCGCGGCGGCAGCGACGGCGAGAACCACGGGCCCGCCGCGTGGTCGCTTGCGGCAGCACCGGTGGCAGCGGCCGCCGACGCCCCGGCGCCGGGAGCCCGTGGCCCGGTGCTCATCGCCTGTCAGCCGCTGCCGGCTTCCGCGGCGCCTGCGCATCCATTCGCGTCTCGATTCTGATGATGCCCTCTCCAGTCGACGCCAGGGGCCGCCGGCGGGTCGCACAGCCCTTGCAGCTGCCGCAGCCGGCATTCTCGGCGTTCGATGCGAGACGGGCAAGCCAGGCGCGACGCGATGGCGCAACGAGGATCAGGCGCCCGGCCAGCCAGCGGCGCAGGCCCTGCGGCATCAGCACCCATCCGGCGTACGCGGCGGCAACCGCGACGATCGCGAACACCAGCAGTACCTGCATCGGTCAGCCTCCGCCGAGCGCGAGGGTGACGCGCCAGGTGACGAACGCGGCCAGGTACGCCAGCGCGAACAGGTAGCCGACCATCAGCAGCGGATAGCGCAGCGAGTTGGTCTCGCGCCTGACGATCGACAGGGTCGAGATGCACTGCGGCGCGAACACGTACCAGGCGAGCAGCGCGAATGCCGTTGCCAGCGACCAGCCCTGCGCGATCATCGGGGCCAGCTGCTTCGCCGTGTCGTCGCCGGCGGACAGTGCGTAGACCGTGCCCAGCGCGCTGACCGCCACCTCGCGCGCCGCGAGACCGGGTATCAGTGCGATCGAGATCTGCCAGTTGAACCCGACCGGCGCGAGCACGGTCTCCAGCGCGCGGCCGAGCATGCCGGCGAAGCTGTACTGGATGGCCGGCCCGGCGGCCCCGGGAGGCGGCGCGGGGAACGAGGACAGGAACCAGAGCAGGATCGACAGCGACAGGATGATCGTGCCCACGCGAACGAGGAAGATCTTCGCGCGCTCGGCGAGGCCGATGGCGAGGCCGCGCAGGTTGGGCCAGCGATACGACGGCAACTCCATCAGCAGCGGGTGCAATGCCGCGCGGCCGGCCGCGAGCTTGATCACCCAGGCGACCGCCATCGCGCCCGCGATCCCCGCCAGGTACAGGACGAACAGCACGACGCCCTGCCGGTCGAGAAACCCCAGCACCGTCCGCTGCGGAACGAAGGCGCCGATGATCAGCGCATAGACCGGCAGGCGCGCCGAGCAGGTCGTCAGCGGCGCGATCATGATCGTGGTCAGCCGGTCGCGCCAGCTGCCGATGTGGCGCGTCGCCATGATTCCGGGCACCGCGCAGGCGAAGCTCGAAAGCAGCGGAATGAACGAGCGGCCGGACAGTCCCACCGTGCCCATCACGCGATCGAGCAGGAAGGCCGCGCGCGGCAGGTAGCCGGAGTCCTCGAGCGCCAGGATGAACATGAACAGGATCAGGATCTGCGGCATGAAGACGAGCACGCTTCCCACCCCCGCCACGACGCCCCCCACCAGCAGGCTCTTCAGGATCCCGTCGGGCAGACCTGCGGTCAGCAGCGCGCCGGTGGCCTCGACCCCCGACTTGATCCAGGCCATCGGCGGCTGGGCCCAGAGGAACACCGCCTGGAACATCAGGAACAGCGTCGCGACCAGGATCACGTAGCCCCAGACCGGGTGCAGGAAGACGCGGTCGAGCGCGTCGTCGACGGCCCGCTGGCCGGCGGGCTCGCGCACGGCGGCGGCGAGGATGCGCCGGACCTCGCGCTGCGCGGCCCCGACGTCGGCGACGTCGGGGGTCTTCCAATCCTGCAACGCCGCGGGACGGTCGGCGAGATGCTGCTGGATCAGGCGGACGAGTGCGTCGGCGCCGCCGCGCCGCACCGCGACCGTCGGCACGACCGGCATGCCGAGTTCCCGCTCGAGCGCCGCAACGTCGATCTCGACGCCCCGCTGGCGCGCGACGTCGGTCATGTTGAGCGCCAGCACCGTCGGCAGCCCCAGGCGCTTCACCTCGACGACCAGGCGCAGGTTCAGGCGCAGGTTGGTCGCATCGGTGACGCACACCAGGAGGTCGGGCCGCGGCTCGTCCTCCTTGACCCCGAGCACGACGTCGCGGGTGATCGACTCGTCCTCGCTGACCGGATTGAGGCTGTAGGCCCCGGGCAGGTCGAGCACCCGGACGCGCTCCCCGCCCGGTGTGTAGAACAGTCCTTCCTTGCGCTCGACGGTGACGCCGGCGTAGTTCGCGACCTTCTGCCGGCTGCCCGTCAGCAGGTTGAACAGCGCGGTCTTGCCGCAGTTCGGATTGCCGAGCAGCGCGATGCGCAGCGCCGGCGCGGCGGATTCGGTCATGGCCTCGCGTCCCCTGCCTCCGCGGGGACCACCAGCACGTGGTCCGCCTCGAAGCGGCGCAGGGCGAACGTGGTGTTGCCGACGCGCACGGCGATCGGCTCGCGCCCGGGATAGCCGCGAGCGACGACCCGCAACGGCTCGCCTTCGACGAACCCCAGTTCCAGCAGACGCAACCCGACGTCGCCGCCCTCGGATGCCGAGGCGCCGCATCGGATCTGGCGGACGACCACCCGGCGACCGACGTCCACCCGGCTCAGCGGGATCGGCTGATCGGGCGGTGTTGGCGGGTGCAACGGCGGGGCGGCACGCATGGGACGCGTTGGGGTCGATCGCCCCTGTCGGTAATGGGAATTATTCGCATTATGCCACGATTGCAATGCCGCGGGACCGACCCCGACGACAGGTGAGCCGGGGGCGGGCGACCCCGCTTGGGCCCCCCGCTTGGGCCCCCGGCGCCGGACCTCAGGCGAGGTCGAAGCGGTCGAGGTTCATGACCTTGTTCCAGGCCGCGACGAAATCGTGGACGAACTTCTCCTGGCCATCCACGGATCCGTAGACCTCGGCCAGTGCACGCAGCTCGGAGTTGGAGCCGAACACGAGGTCGACGCGCGTGGCGGTCCACCGGACCTTGCCGGTCCTGCGGTCGCGCCCTTCGAATGCGTGCGCCGTGTCGGAGGCCGGCATCCACTCGGTGCCCATGTCGAGGAGATTCACGAAGAAGTCGTTGGTCAGCGCCTCCGGCCGCAGGGTGAAGACGCCGTGCGGGGACGCTCCGGCGTTCGCCTTCAGCACGCGCATGCCGCCGACGAGGACCGTCATCTCCGGCGCGGTCAGCGTCAGCAACTGCGCCTTGTCGACCAGCAGCTCCTCCGGCCGGACCGCGTCCCTGCCCACCGGGTCGCTGCCCTTCAGGTAGTTGCGAAAGCCGTCCGCGACCGGCTCGAGCACGGCGAAGGACTCGACGTCCGTCTGCTCCGCCGAGGCATCCATGCGCCCCGGCGTGAAGGGCACCGTCACGTCGTGGCCGGCATTCTTCGCGGCCTTCTCGACGCCTGCGCAACCGGCCAGGACGATCAGGTCGGCGAGCGAGACCTTCTTGCCGCCGGTGGCCGCGCCGTTGAACTCGCGCTGGATGCCCTCGAGCGTCTTCAGCACCTTCGCCAGCTCGGCGGGCCGGTTGACCTCCCAGTCCTTCTGGGGTGCCAAGCGGATGCGCGCGCCATTCGCGCCGCCGCGCTTGTCCGAGCCGCGGAACGTCGACGCCGATGCCCAGGCCGTGGACACCAGCTGCGAAACGGACAGATCCGAGGACAGGACCCTGGCCTTGAGGGAGGCGACGTCCTTGGCGTCGATCAGCACGTGGTCGACGGGGGGAATCGGGTCCTGCCAGACGAGCGCCTCGGCGGGGACCTCCGGGCCGAGATAGCGTGCGCGCGGCCCCATGTCGCGGTGGGTCAGCTTGAACCAGGCGCGGCCAAAGGCGTCGGCGAACTGGTCCGGGTTCTCCATGAAGCGCCGCGCGATCTTCTCGTAGACAGGGTCGAAGCGCAGCGCGAGATCGGTCGTCAGCATCGCAGGCGCGATGCGCTTCGACCTGTCGTGGGCGTGCGGCACGGTGCCGGCGCCTGCACCACCCTTCGGGGTCCACTGATGCGCACCGGCCGGGCTCCTGGTGAGTTCCCATTCGTAGCCGAAGAGGTTCGCGAAGAAGTCGTTGCTCCACCGGGTCGGCGTCGTGGTCCAGGTGACCTCCAGGCCGCTGGTGATCGCGTCGGCGCCCTTGCCGGTGCCGAAGCTGCTCTTCCAGCCGAGGCCCTGTTCCTCGATCGGGGCCGCTTCGGGCTCCGGCCCCACGCAGGATGCCGGGCCCGCGCCATGGGTCTTGCCGAAGGTGTGGCCGCCCGCGATCAGCGCGACGGTCTCCTCGTCGTTCATCGCCATGCGGGCGAAGGTCTCGCGGATGTCTTTCGCAGCGGCGATCGGATCAGGCTTGCCGTTCGGACCCTCGGGGTTCACGTAGATCAGGCCCATCTGCACGGCCGCGAGCGGATTGTCGAGGTCCCGCTCGCCCGAATGCCGCTTGTCGCCCAGCCACTTGTCCTCGGCGCCCCAGTAGACGTCCAGGTCGGGCTCCCAGACGTCGGCACGCCCGCCGCCGAAGCCGAAGGTCTTGAAACCCATCGTCTCCAGGGCCACGTTGCCGGCGAGGATGATGAGGTCGGCCCACGAAATCTTCCGGCCGTACTTCTGCTTGACCGGCCAGATCAGGCGGCGCGCCTTGTCGAGACTGGCGTTGTCGGGCCAGCTGTTGATCGGCGCGAAGCGCTGCTGGCCGCGACCCGCGCCGCCGCGGCCGTCGCCGGTGCGATAGGTGCCGGCGCTGTGCCACGCCATGCGAACGAACAACGGTCCGTAGTGGCCGAAGTCCGCCGGCCACCAGTCCTGCGAGGTGGTCATCAGCGCGGCGAGATCCTTCTTCACCGCCGCGAGATCGAGGCTTGCGAACTCCTGCGCGTAATCGAAGTCGCCGCCCATGGGATCGGACTTCGACGAGTGCTGGTGGAGGATGTCGAGTCGCAGCTGGTTCGGCCACCAGTCGCGGTTGGTCGTGCCGCCGCCGGCGCTGTGGTTGAACGGGCATTTCGCTTCGCTTGACATGGGCTCGCTCCTCATTCCGTGCGCACTCGATTCAGCCTGATTGCGCTGCTCGTCTGCATCGACGATGGTCAAAGTCTATGCTCGTCTTATCGTGGCTCTCAAATTGATTGTCTGTATCCGTTGAATAGGCGCCGACTATCGAAAGTCGGCGCCCCCAACGCCCCGTGTCGCGGCCCGCTGTCGGCCGATCTTGGATCGCGACGACGGCGCGCGCCCTGCCCCCGAAAAGCATCGCACCTTGGCCCAGCCAGCCGGGTTGCCACAGGAAGGCTTCGTTGCCTTTCATGGCGTTTCCAGACCGACATATTCACGGGCGGCAATCAGGCGCGCCCAGGCAAGCGGTGTCACGGCGGCGTCGGCAAACGTCCCCGCGGCCAGCGTCGCCGTGGCCGTGACCAGCGGCGGCAGGAGCAGCAGCCAGGCCGTCTCGCGCCAACCGCGCCGCGGAATGTGTTCCTCCGGCCACGCGACCGGCGCGCGCCGGAACCAGGCTCGCCAGAGAATCGGCAGGAAATAGGCCGCATTGAGCAGGGTCGACGTCCACAGCACCCAGATCGCCCAGTCCATGCCGGCCGCCATGGCGCCATCGATCAGCCATGCCTTGCTGACCGCGCCGGCGGTGAGCGGCGCGCCCATCATGCCGAAGGCGCCGATCGAGAACGCCAGCGTGGTGAGTGGCATGCGCCGCCCCACCCCGTCCATCTCGCTGACCTTGTGGATGCCCAGGGTCTCCGCGTAGTTGCCGGCGCAGAAGAACAGCGTGATCTTCATGATGCCCTGATGCACCAGGTGCACGAGGCCGCCGATGGTGCCGACCGGGCCGAACAGCGCCACGCCCAGCGCGATGTACGACACCTGGCTCACCGTCGAGAACGCCAGCCGCTTCTTGAGGTCGTCCTGGAACAGCGCACGGAGGCTGCCCCACACGATGGTGACGCAGGCGAGGATCGCCAGGGGCAGGAGCAGGTCCAGCGACTGCGCGAACTCGACGCCATACACCTCGTACACGATGCGCACGATGCCGAAGGCGCCTGCTTTCACCACCGCTACCGCGTGCAGCAGCGCCGACACCGGCGCCGGCGCCACCATCGCGCGGGGCAGCCAGCCGTGCAGCGGCACGAGCGCCGCCTTGACACCGACGCCGCCAATCAGCAGCAGGAAGATGATCTTCAATTGCCCCGCGTATTCCGGCCCCAGCGCCGCGGCACTGCCACCGCGGGTGAACTCCGTGTGCCCGAGCAGGTGATGCAGCCACACGATGCCCGTCAGCAGCGCCATGCCGCCGGCGAGCGTGTAGGCGAGGTAGATCGTGCCCGCGCGCATCGCCTGGTCGGTGCCACGATGGACGACGAGTGGAAAGGTCGAGATGGTCAGCAGCTCGTAGAAGACGAAGAAGGTGACCAGATTCGCCGCCATGGCGATCCCCATGGTGGCGGTGACGCACAGGCTGAAGAAACCGAAGAAGCGCGAGCGGTGCGGCGCGCCTTCGAGGTAGCCGATCGCGTAGAGCGTGGTGAACAGCCAGAGGACGGCGGACAGGGTGAGGAACAGGAGGCCAAGCGCATCGGCCTTGAAGGCGAGATCGAGATCGGGAAGCACCTCGAACCGGACTCCGTAGGCCTGTCCGGCACGAACGCCAACCAGCAGCAGAAAGACCAGCCCGACGTTGGCGATGGCCCCAGACATGTTGAGCGTGGTGCGCGTGCCGACCCAGGAATCCGGGAGGGCGAAGATCACCAGCCCCGGCAGCAGCGGGGCAAGGAGCACGGCCAGCGGGAGCAGTTCCTGCGTGCTCATCCCCTGTCCTGCTGCGTGCGACGGGATCGGACGGCACGCCACTCGCGCCAGCTGACGACCAGCAACGTCACCGCGGTGATGGGCAACACGAACCCGGCCAGGACCGCCCCGTAAACCGACAGGGCGTCGTGGTTCTGCGCGGCGAGAACGAGATAGGCAAGGTAGGCAAGGTAATAGCCGATGAACAGCGCGCCTTCCCAGCGGGCGATCCGATTGCCGGTGAAGAATATCGGCAGGCAAGCCAGGGCCACCGCGATCATCACCGGCAGATCGAACGACAGGATCGAGGCGTGCACCGGGATTCCTGCGGGTGCCATCAGACTGGAAATGCCCAGCACTCCGACGATGTTGAATATGTTGCTGCCGACGACGTTGCCGACCGCGATGTCGCGTTCGCCGCGGGCGGCCGCCGTGATCGAAGTCGCGATCTCCGGAAGGGAGGTGCCGATCGCGACGACGGTGAGCCCGATGACGAGTTGGCTGATATTGAAGTGGCGCGCCAGGGCGACGGCCGCCTCGACCAGCCAATGGGCACCGAGTGCCAGCAGACCCAGGCCCGCTGCGACGAGCAGGACCTGCGTTGCCCAGTGGTAGCCCGATGTTTGCCGACGGGAGGGTTCGGCGACGAGTTCGTCGTGCCGTTCTCGATGCAGACGTCTGCCCTGATGGACGAGGAAGACCGTATAGGCCACGAGGAACACGACGAGCAGCAGACCGTCGTGCCGCGATATGCTTCCGTCGTAGGCGAGGACCAGCAGCAGGAGGGACAAGCCGATCATGATCGGCACCTCCTGACGAATCAGCTGATTCGCCACGACGAGGGGAACGATCAGCGCCGACGCGCCGAGGATGAACAGGATATTCACGATGTTGCTGCCGATGACGTTGCCCAGGGCGATGTCCGCCCTGCCGCTCATCGCCGCTTGCACCGAAACCGACAGTTCGGGCGCGCTGGTCCCCCATGCGACGACGGTGAGTCCGATCACCAGCGGCGAGATGCCGACGTACGAGGAGAGCCGCGATGCGCCGCGTACCAGCAGTTCGGCGCCGCCGATCAAGGTTCCCAGGCCCAGGATGAAGAAGAGGACGCTCATATCGGCTACCGGGGCCTATCGGATTGCGACCAACTGCACCAGCTCGACGCCGCGCAGGCCGAGCAGCACGCTCGCGGCGGCCAGGAAGAAGGCCGTCCACTCGAGCGCGCGTGGCACCTTGGCCACGAGGCCTCTCTCCGGCGCCACCAGAAAAGCCTGACGCAGCACGCGAAGGACGTAGACCGCCGCCAGCAGGCCGCCGGCCAGCGTGACCGCGGCGATGATCCAGTGGCCCTGGGTCAACGCAGCATCGACGATCTGCCACTTGGCGAGAAAGCCCGACGAAGGCGGCAGGCCCATCAGGGTCATGCCGGCGAGACCGAAGGCGAACAGCGTCACCGGCAGGTGGCTCACCATGCCGGCCAGGCCCGCGACCCGGTCTTGCCCGGTCGCCTTGATCATCACCCCGGCAGCCGCGAACATGCCCGCCTTGGCCAGGCCGTGGGCGACCATCTGCATCACGGCCGCCCTGAGCGCCACCGGATCCGGCAGCAGCGGAAGGACCAGGAACAGGTAGCCCAGTTGCGCCACGGTCGAATAGGCGATCAGGCGCTTCAGCTTGACGGCGCGGATCGCCTGCCAAGCCCCCCAGAAGACCGCCGCCGCGCCGAGCGCCGCGATACCCCAGGCGAAGGCCGGCAACAGTGCGCGCAGCGGCCCCAGCCAGAGCCGCAGGATCAGGTAGAAGGAGGCCTTGACCACCAGCGCCGACAGAAGTGCGGAGACCGGTGCCGGCGCCCCGCCGTGGGCCGGCGGCAGCCAGAAATGGAAGGGAAAGATCGCCGTCTTGACCATCAGTCCGACCACCATCAGCCCGGCTGCGATCCAGACCAGACGCGGCGCGTCCATGGTCACCAGCGGCGTCAGCGTGACGATCGAAACCGTCCCGTAGGCGGCGTAGAGCAGCGCGACGCCGAGCAGATAGGCTCCCGAGCCGACCAGCGTGGCGAAAAGGTAGCGCAAGGCCGCCGCGACCTGTGGCGCACCGCCGCCCGCCGCGACGAGGCCCACTGCGGCCAGTGCCACCAGTTCGAGCGTGACGTAGAGATTGAACAGGTCGGCGGAGACGAACAGTGCGTTGAGTCCGGCGATCAGGAAGCCCATCAGCGGCCAGAACCAGACGCCGGCCGGATCGCCCGCCTTGAAGTAGGCACGCGCATGGATCGCCAGCGGCAGCGCGACCGTCTGGGTCAGCAGCAGCATCGCGACCGACAGACCATCGGCTGCGAGGTCGATGCCCAGTGGCGCGGTCCAGCCACCGACGGCATGCAATGCCGTTCCGCCGGCAACGACTTCTTGCGCCAAGCCGAAAGCGAGCCCGAGTTGCGTTGCCAGTCCGGCAATCGCGGCCCAGGCGCCCCGACCCGGCCCGAGCACGAACGCCAGCGTCGCCCAGCAGAGCGGCAACAGGATCAACCAGACCAGAAGATCAGTCATCCGCATCCACTGGCATTTCGAGACTCCCGCTCAGCGTGTGGAGTTTTCGCGTCAGGGCCAGCGCCAGCGCCGTGGCGGCGACGGCGACCACGATGCCGGTCAGCACCATCGCCTGCGGCACCGGGTCAGGCACGCCATTGCGCTGAGCCAACCCGACCAGCACGAGGAATGCGCCGCTCCCCATCAGGTTGAAGGCAAGAATGCGGCGTAGCAGGTGACTGATCAGCATCACGCCCGCCATGCCCATCGCAAACAGGACGACACCGACAAGTGCGAACAACAGCCCGCTCGTCATTGCCCTTCTCCGTCGTCCCGCGAGAGGAACAGGAACAGGCCGGCGAGGATCAGGCCGAGCGAAACGGTCAGGCTCGCCTCGATCAGCAGGATCAGGCCGCCCGCTGCCTCAGGGGGATACTTGAGCAGCGCGCCCTGGGTCAGCAATGCGCTCGCGACCGTCAGAAACACGGCGAAGCCGGCGGCGAGGCCGAAGCGCAGTCGCAGCCGCGGCGTGTTCCAGCCTGGCAACAATCCGACCAAGTGCAGCAGCACCGCAGCGGCGGCGAGCACGGCTCCCGCCTGAAAGGCACCGCCGGGCCGGAACGCCCCGGCCCAAAGCAGATAGACGGCCACGACGATCATCAAGGGCGTGACCAGCCGCGCGAGCGCTTGCAGCACCACGTGGGCCGCACGGGGCGCGGGGACGTGCGCGTCGCCCACCACGGCGAGGATCCCCAGCAAGGCCAGCAGCAGCACGGCGATTTCGAGCAAGGTGTCGTAGCCGCGATAATTGAGCAGGACGGCGGTGACCGGATGGCTCACGCCGCTTGCCGCCAGATGCGCCGCCACCGGGACGCGAAGGTCGACGGCCGCCGGCCCGAGGTCGAGCATCGCCCCACCAAGAGCGCCGATGAAGGCAATCGCGAGCGCGATAACGCCGATTCGCATCATGGCCGCTCCTTCCGCCGCTGCAGAACGCCATAGGCATCGAGCAGCAAGGCGCCGGTGAGGCCGGCGCCGATGGCTGCCTCGGCCAGTCCGATGTCGGGCGCAGCGAGTCGCGCCCAGGCCAGCGACATCAGCAGGCCAAAGGCGATGAAGAGGACGATGGCGCGGTCGAGCCGGGGTGCCGTCAGCGCGCGCCAGCCGCTCCAGAGCAACGCGATGGCGAGCAGCAGATCGAAGGCGAACGTCATCGCCCCTCACCCTTCCGCCACGGCGGGATGCCGAGTGCATGGGCGCGGCGAGCGATGGCGAAGCCCACGCCGGCGCTCGCCGCCATCACCAGCGGCCAGATCAGCAGCAGTTTCAGGGCCGCCGCCAGACTGTCGGCCTGGAGCGCGAGGCCGAGCAACACGCATCCCAGGCCAAGGTTGTCGGCCTTGGCCAGTGCGTGCAGCCGGCTGTAGACGTCGGGAAAGCGCAGCAGGCCCATCGTGCCGGCGAAAAAGAAGAATGCGCCGACGACCAGGAGCAGCATGCTCAGCCATTCGATCACGGTCATTCCCCCTCCGCATGCCAGGCGCGCCTGGCGAAGGCGATGCCGCCGATGGCGGCCAACAGGGCCAGCACCAGCGCGACATCGATCAACGGCGCGCCGCCTCCGGCTGCCGCCAGCAGAACGAGCACCGCCGTGCCGGTGGTGCCGAACAGCAGCGCCGTCAGCATGCGGTCGGCCGGCGTCGGACCGCGCGCCGCGGCGACCAGCGCGACCACCAGATTGGCGAGCAGGAACAGTGCGACGGACATCGTCAGCGTGCTCATGTTCCGCTTCCGAAAATCCGCGCGATGGCCGCTTCCAGCGCCCGGGCCTCGGCGATCACAGGGAGGCGTTCGTCGAGCGCGTGCAGGCGCAATGTCGTATCGCTCATGTCGAGCGCGACCGTGCCCGGCATCAGGCCCAGGGCGTTGACCAGCAGGATGCGCGCGCCGCCCCGCGGCAGGGCGACCGGTATGTCCACCCAGCCCGGTCGCAGGGCGGCACGCCCGCGCAGAGCCATGCCGGCAACCTGGACGCCGCCGCGGATCGAGTTCCAGAGAAAGAAACGCAGAAAGCCGACCCATCCCACGAGATGGATGGACATCGGCACAGGCGGCCACAGCCACACGCTTGCCCAGGTCGCGGCGACGACCGCGATGCCGCCAAGCAGCCAGCCGTCGAGGCGGCCGTCGGCAAGTATCCACCACAGTCCGGCGAACAAAATCCCCCGCAGTCCGACTGCGCGAATCATGACGCGGTCCCTCCAGCGCCGACCGCCTGAAAGCGCACGGCGGTCAGCGCCACCGCACGCGATGCGCTCGACGGCGGCATCCGTCCTGCCAGCACGACGCCGAGCGCGAACACGCCGACGAGCTCCAGGGCGATCAAGGCAGTTCACTCCGGCCGCTACGCGGGTGAGCGACCACCAGAACGTCGCCTTGAGCTTCGGCCAGCACATGCTTGGTCACGCTGCCGAGCAGCAGCTCCTCGGTGATGTGCGTGCCGTGCTTGCCCACGACGACGAGGTCGGCATCGTATTCCTGCTCCATGGCGACGATCTGCTGCGACGGATCGCCATGGATCACCCGCACCCCGTAGCTGTCCGAAGCAAGGTCCGCGCTCGCCGCGAGATCGTGAAGTCGCTCGCGCCGAGTCTCGATGCCGGCGCTGATATATTGCCTGATGACTTGCTCCTCGACGCCGGCATAGGCGAGCTTGCCCTCATACGGCAGCTCGAAGGCGTGCAGTAGAACGAGATCGGACCCGGGCGCCCATCGCCTCGCCTCACGAATCGCAAGCTGCGAAGCCGGCGAGAAATCGACCGCAACCAGCACGCTGCGGTAGTCCTCGCGCGGAGGCTGCTTGACGACGAGCACCGGGCGCCGCACCGACTTGCGCAGCAGACGCGCCGCGGTCGCTCCGAGCATCGCGTGTCGCAGGAAGGACTCGCCGCGAGCGCCGAGGACGAGAAGGCCGGCATTGAGCGCATCGGCCTCGCTTGCGATGACCGTGAGCGGCGCTCCAGCAACAACCCGCGTCTGCGCGGCGATACCGCCCCCAATTGCGGGATTGGCCGCCAGCTGCGCCAGCCGTTCACGTGCGTCGGCCTCAAGGGCCGCCTTCGTCGCCGAGAGGTCTGCGCCGAGCAGCCCGCGCAAGCTGTCGAGGGCGTCAAGCTCCAGCGCGTGGAGTATGTGAATTTCGCTGCCGGCAAGCGAGGCCACGAGGAGCGCGCGTTGGACAGCATGGCGCGCCGGCGCGGACAGATCGGTGGCGACCACGATCGTCTGGGCAGTCGTCACTCGAGATCCTCCTTCGCGTGGTTTTCGACACGGGTCGGCAGTCCCATTCGCCGATGCAATGCACCAACCGGTCGGTGTCGACGGTGGGCAGACGCGGCACCCACAAGGCAGTTGCGGCTAGACGCAGCCTGGACTCGACCCCTTGCTCGACACTGATACCCGGGGCACGGCACGCTCGCGGATTTCCGGAGCATACCTCCTCGATATCCTTACAGACTCCATCCTCTCAGGAAATGAAGTCCCCTGGAATCCCAGGGCGGTTCAGGCATCCATCGAATCATTGGCTGGTATCGACCGCCTGGCGCGTTGCGGCGCTCACAGGCGCGGCGTCGGCGGGACCGCCGCCGACGATTCCTGCAGCACGATCTGCACGTCGCCGAGCGCCCGCTCGGCGAAGCCGCCCTCGCAGTAGCTGAGGTAGAAGTGCCACATGCGCAGCAGCGCCTCCGGGTAGCCGCGCGCTCGCACCTGCCCCGCGTTGGCGTGCAGGTTGCGCCGCCACGCGGCGAGCGTGGTCGCGTAGTGCGGCCCGACGTCCTCGAGGTCGACGATGCGAAGCGTCGAAGCCCGCGTAGCCGACTGGGCCAATGCCGTCACCGACGGGATGCAGCAGCCCGGGAAGATGTGGCGCTTGATGAAGTCCACCGAGTCGCGTGCCGACGCGTACTGTCGGTCGTCGATCGTGATCGCCTGCAGCACCATGGTGCCGCCGGGCACCAGCAGCTCGCCGCAGCGGCGGAAGAAGGTGTCGAAGTACTGGTGGCCGACCGCCTCGATCATCTCCACCGACACCAGCTTGTCGTAGCGGCCGTCGAGGTCGCGGTAGTCGTCGAGCCGCAGCGTGATGCGATCGGACAGGCCCGCCGCGTCGATGCGCGCCCGTGCCAGCGCGTGCTGCTCGCGCGATATGGTCGTCGTCGTCACGCGGCAGCCGTAGTGCCGTGCGGCATGCAGCGCCAGCGCGCCCCAGCCGGTGCCGATCTCGAGCAGGTGATCGCCGGGCTTGAGGTCGAGCTTGCGGCACAGCCGGTCGAGCTTGGCGACCTGCGCCTGCTCGAGGGTCATCTCCGGGCGCTCGAACACGGCGCACGAGTACATCATCGTCGGGTCGAGGAAGAGCTCGAAGAAGTCGTTGCCGATGTCGTAGTGCGCGGCGATGTTGCGGCGGCTGCCGGCGCGGGTGTTGCGCGCGGCGGCGTGCAGCGCGCGACGCGCCGGCGCTGCGAGGCGCGACCAGCCGCCATCGAGTCCGTCCAGCACGTCGCGGTTGGCGAGCAGGATGCGCGTCAGCGCGGTCAGGTCGTCGACGGTCCAGTCGCCGGCCATGAACGATTCGCCGGCGCCCACCGATCCGCCGAAGGCCGCCTCGGCGTAGAAGCGTCGGTCGCGCACCAGCAGCGTGGCGTGCAGCGCGCAGCGCGGCGTGACGCGGCCGAAGGTGTCGCGTCGTGCGCCGTCGACCAGCGTGATCCGGCCGTGCCCGAGCTGGGCGAGGCGCGCGCGCAGCGCGCGCTCGGCCAGGCCTTCGAGGCCGCGCGCCAGGGCGCCCGGTGCGATGCCTGCGCGCGGCAACGTGCGTGCGCGGTCGGCCAGCGTGGTGCTCGGATTCTTCATCGGGGATGCTCCGTGGGATTGGGACGGACGGCCGCGAGCGCGGCCTTCGACCGGGTCGGATGGTCGTGGATCGGTACGCGCTTCAACCACAGGCGCAACCCTTCCCAGTGGATCGCGGCGATGACTTTCGCCGTCATCCACGGGAAGCGCAGCAGCGTGCCGGCCAGTGTGGCGCCCGTGATCGGCACGCGCTTCAGCGCCAGCGTGGCGCCGAAGATCGGCGCGCCCGCGCCATCGCGTCCCTCGGCGGGGCGCAGCGCCATGTGCACGGTCAGCGCGTCGCCCGGCGTGTGCAGCTGCCAGTCGTAGCGCAGCGCCATCGGGTGGAAGGGCGACACGTGCATCGCCTTGACGCTGTGCGCGCACAACCGCTCGTCGCCCGGCGCGTCCGGGCGCAGCACATAGCAATGACGCTCGCCCCAGGGTGTGTTGTTCACTTCCGCCACCACCGTCTCCACCCTGCGGTCGGCGGCGTCGAAGCAGTAGTAGAAGCTGACCGGGTTGAACACGTAGCCGAGGTAGCGCAGGTGCGTCAGCAGCCGGATCGGGCCTTCCGGCCGGCGGCCGGTGCGCTCGGCCACGAGCGCGCGCACGGCATCGTCCAGTGGCTGCGCCGGTTCGCCCAGATGGTCGCGGCGGTCGAAGCGCGCCACGGCGAACCGACGCGTGGACCACAGCCAGCGGCTGCGGAACACCTGGTCGAGTTCCGCGAGGTCCAGGTAGACCATGAACAGCCGGTAGCGGAACGCGTGCCGGCGCGGCACGAGCCGCTGGTGGTCAAGCCACCCGAGATAGAGCGCGCTGTGCAACGTCGGCCCCGGCCTCGCCAAGTCGGCGACAGGCTTGGTCGAAGCGGGCAAGCGCCTGCAGGGCGCTGACCACGCCGTCCTCGTGGAAACCGTAGCGCCAATAGGCGCCGCAGTAGTGGGTGCGGCAGTGCGTAGCACCGGCACCGCTGACCTCGTGGTGCCGCTGCTGCGCGGCCGCACCGGCCGGCGTGAACAGCGGATGCGCATAGTCGATCCGGCGCAGCACGCGCTCGGGATCGACGTGCTCGCCGGCGTTGAGCGTGACGCAGAACCTGTGGCGCGAGTGCAGGCCCTGCAGCAGGTTCATGTCGTAGGTCAGCGCGACACCGGCGCCCGCGCCGGGCAGCCGGTGGTAGTTCCACGCCGCCCGGGCGCGGCGGCGCCGCGGCAGCAGCGCCGTGTCCGTGTGCAGCAGCGCCTCGTTGCGCTGGTACGGCAGCGCGCCGAGGATCTCGCGCTCCGCGCGCGACGGGTCGGCCAGGATGCGCAGCGCCTGGTCAGCGTGGCAGGCGAGGAAGACGTGGTCGTAGCGCTCGGGCGCGCAGCCGCGCGCGTGCACGATCACGCCGCCCGGCCGGCGCCGGATCGTCTCGACCGGGGTCGCCAGCCGGATGCGATCGCGAAACGGGGCAACCAGCCGCTCCACGTAGCGCGCCGAGCCGCCACGGATCACGCGCCACACCGGCCGGTCGTTCACCGTCAGCATGCCGTGGTTGTGGAGGAAGCGCACGAAGAAGCGCGCCGGGAACTCGAACATCCGCGCCGGCTCGGTCGACCAGATCGCCGCGCCCATCGGCACCAGGTAGTCGTCGACGAAGCGGCCGCGAAAGCGCCGCGCCTCGAGGTAGGCGTCGAGGGTGGTCTCGGCGCCGTCGTCCATCAGCAGCGACGGCGCCTCGCGATGGAAGCGCAGGATCTCGGCGAGCATGGCGATGAAGCCCGGCCGCAGCAGGTTGCTGCGCTGCGCGAACAGCCCGTTGAGCGACGTCCCGTTGTATTCGAGCCCGGTCGCGTCGTTGCGCACCGAGAAGCTCATCGCGCTTCGCTGCGACTCGACGCCCAGCTCGTCGAGCAGCGCGACGAAGTTCGGATAGGTGCGGTCGTTGAAGACGATGAAGCCGGTGTCGACGTGCTGGACCTCGCCGTCGAGCTCGATGCGGTGGGTATGCGTGTGGCCGCCGATGCGCTCGTCGGCCTCGTAGACGGTGAGGTCGTGGCCGGCGCGGTGGAGGCGGTAGGCGGCGACGTTGCCGGCGATGCCGGTGCCGACGACGGCGATCTTCTTTCGTCTCATCGTGCATCCTCCGCGCGGCGCGGGACTGCCGCGCGCACGGCGGCCGGCACGGGCTTCAGCCCATGGATCAGCCCGAGTGCTGCCAGCAGCCGCAGGCCGTAGTAGGTCAGATCCACCTCCCACCAGAAGAAGCCCTGGCGCGCGGAAGCCGGATAGTGATGGTGGTTGTTGTGCCAGCCTTCGCCGAAGGTCAGCAGCGCGAGCCACAGGCTGTTGCGCGACGCGTCGCGCGTGGCGTAGCGGCGGCTGCCGAAGCGATGCGCCAGCGAGTTGATGCTGAAGGTGGCGTGGTAGAGCGCGACCGTCGACACGCAGAAGCCCCATACCACCATCTGCGCGCCGTCGGTGCCCAGGGCCGGCGCGAAGCTCGCGGCCAGCGTACCGACGCCCCACAGCAGCGCCGCCAGCAGCAGCGGAACCAGCGCATCCCAGCGGTCGAGGAAGCGCAGCTCCGGATATCGCGCCAGCGAGCGCACCAGCCCGTCGCGCGGCGCGAAGTTCTGGCGCGCCATGAACCAGCCCATGTGGCTCCAGGCGAAGCCGTGGCGCAGCGCCGAGTGGCTGTCCTCTGGCTCGTCGGCATGCACGTGGTGATGACGGTGGTGCGAGGCCCACCACAGCGGCCCGCGCTGCGCCGCCGAGGCGCCCAGCAACGCGAACGCGAACTGCACGGCACGCCCGGTGCGGAAGGCCTGGTGCGAGAAGTAGCGGTGGTAGAAGCCGGTGATCGCGAACATGCGCAGTGCATACAGCGCCACCGCCGCGGCGACCGCAACCGCGCTGACACCCGCCCAGGGCAGCGCAAGGCAGCCGGCGTGGATGGCGATGAACGGCACCTGGCGCAGCCAGTCGATGCGGCGCGGCTCGCCGGCGTCGACGCCGCGGGCCCGGCCGTCGAACCAGGCCCGGAAGACTGCGCGGACGCGGGCCGCGGGTCGGTCGGGTCTCATCCGCGCAGCCTCCACGGCACCAACGCCGGCGTGCGGCGCACGTACTCGACGTAGCCGGGGCGGCGATGAACGAGGTCCTGCTCGAGCAACGGCACCCCCGAGATCCTGACCAGCAGGACCGTCATCAGCAGGGGCGACACCACGGTCCACCAGGCGCCGGCGGCCGCCGCCACCCCCCACAGGCCCCACCAGAGACAGCATTCGCCGAAGTAGTTGGGGTGGCGCGAGACGCGCCACAGGCCGCGGTCCATCACCTGGCCGCGGTTGCGCGGATCGGCGCGAAAGCGCGCGAGCTGGACGTCGGCTATCGTTTCGAAGAGCAGCCCGAAGACGGCCAGCGCGAGGCCCGCCGCATCGAGCGCGCGCCAGGGCGCGGGGCTCGCCACCGCGGCCATCAGCGGCGCGGCGACGATCCAGCCGAGCAGCGCCTGCAGGCCGAACACCAGGTACAGGCTCTTCCACTCGAAATGCGGCTCGTTGCGCCGCCGGATCGCCTGGTAGCGACGATCCTCGGGCTGGCCGCGGTGGCGCCAGGCGATGTGGCCCGACAGCCGCAGCGCCCAGGCCGCGGCGAGCGAAAGCACGACCACGGCACGCGGGCCCGTCTGCGGCAGCACGGCCGCGACCACCAGCGACGGCACCAGGATCAGGAAAGCCCAGACAACGTCGACGATGCTCACGTCGCGCTTCGCCACACTCGCTGCCCAGACGGCGAGCGCGACCAGTGCGCCGGCGCCCAGGCCGAGTACGACCGCCTGCAGCCAGATGACGTCCGGCATCAAGCGCGGGCCCTGCCGGCGCGCGAGGGCGTGGGCCTCGGCCTTGCTGCGCCGTCCAGCCGCTGCCCCAAGGCCAGGAGCAGCGGCACGATCAGCGCCCAGCCGGCGCCGAGCACCAGCAGCGCCCGCGGGCGGTCGGGCAATGCGCAGGCACCGAGCCGCTCGGCAGCGGCATAGGACAGCGCGCCGCCGGCTCCGCCGATCAGGGCCGCGAGCAGCGGCCGGCCGTGGAGCCAGCGCATCGGCTCGCGCAGCATGACCGCGAACAGCGCCCACAAGCCGAGGATCCAGGCGGGCGCCCAGCCCGGCAGCGGCCCGGGCGCCGCGTAGACGACGATGCCGCTGCGCGCGAGCAGGCTGTCCCACGCCGCGCCGACGGCGAGCGAGACGACGATCAGACGCAACTCGGCGCCGCGGTCCGTGCTGAAGGCCAGCAGCAGCCCCACCGCCGCCACGACCGCGGCGATGCCCAGCGCAGCCTCGCCGCGCGCCGCGCCGAGCACGCACGCGAACCACGCGCCCTGGAACAGTGCGAAGGTTCCGCCGAAACGCAGCGCGCGCGCCACGCCGCCTTGCGCCGTGCTGTCGGGAAAAGCCGTCACCGCCGCGGCTCGAACAGGTAGTGGGCCACCCACCATTCGCGGCCCTGCTCGTGGCCGAAGAGCTCGGCGCAGGACATGAAGAACATCCGCCAGCGCGTCCACCACAGCCCGGCATGCTCGGCGCCGAAGGCCTGCGCGAGGACCGGCCAGGCCGCGTCGCGGCGCGCGTCCATGTTCGCGAGCCAGGCCTCGGCGGTGCGCGCGTAGTGCGTGCCGTCCCAGCGCCAGCGCGAGACGAGCGCCAGATCGTCCTGGAAGCGCAGCGCCAGGTCGTCGCTGGGCATCATGCCCCCGGAGAAGAAGTGGCGCGCCATCCAGTCGCTGTCGTCGCGCGCCTCGAAGGCATAGGGCGTGCCGCGGTGGACGAACACGTGAATGAAGAAGCGCCCGCCGGGCTCGAGCCAGCCGGCGATCCGGCGGAACATCTCGGGCCAGTTGCGCAGGTGCTCGAACATCTCCACCGAGACGACGCGATCGAAGCGCGCGGCCGGCTGCAGCCTTGCGACGTCGGTGGTGAGGACCTCCACGTTGG
>JBLMVY010000082.1:0-7847 GCA_050256935.1 Candidatus Levyibacteriota bacterium
TTACGCTTCTGCCTCGGCGTCGTGCTCGAGCACAGCGTCGCCCGCGGCGCGACGATCGAATGGTCGATCGTCCCGGGAAGCGGCTTCTGCCTCGACTGCGGGCGGCAGGTGGCGATGAACACGCTCTACGCGCCTTGCGCGATCTGCGGGGGTCCGCACGTCGAGGCCACCGACGGCATGCAGATGCGCCTGCGCGATCTGCTGGTTCAGTGAGGACGGCGACGATGTGCAACGTGTGCGGATGCGGCCAGGGACAGACCACCCTCGAGAAGGCGGCAGGGGAACGGCTGCGCTACCGGCATCACCCCGGCAGCGCCGGCAACGACCTCCACTTCGGACTCGGGCCCGCGCACGCCCATGCCCCGGGCCAGAGCCCGGAGCGCATGCTTCGCATCGAGCAGGACATCCTGGCGCACAACAATGCCTACGCGTCGGGCAACCGGCGCTGGTTCGCGGAGCACGGCGTGTTCGCGGTCAACCTGGTTTCAAGTCCCGGTTCGGGCAAGACGTCGCTGCTGGTGCGCACGATCGAGATGCTGCGCGATCGCCTGCCGGTGGCGGTCGTCGAGGGCGACCAGCAGACGGCGCGCGACGCCGACCGCATCCGCGCGACGGGGGCCCCCGCGCTGCAGATCAACACCGGCAAGGGCTGCCACCTGGACGCCCACATGCTCGGCCACGCGATCGAGCACCTGACCCCGGTCGACGACAGCCTGCTGCTGGTCGAGAACGTCGGGAACCTGGTGTGCCCCGCCGGCTTCGATCTCGGCGAAGCGCACAAGGTCGTGGTCCTGTCGGTCACCGAAGGCGAGGACAAGCCGCTCAAGTATCCGGACATGTTCCACGCGGCGGACCTGATGCTTCTGAACAAGGTCGACCTGTTGCCCTACCTGCAGTTCGACGTCGCGCAGTGCGTCGCCTATGCCCGGCAGGTCAACGCCCGCCTCGCCGTCATCGAGGTTTCCGCACAGACCGGTGCCGGCATGCAGGCGTGGCTCGACTGGCTGCAGGCGGGTGCCGACGCCGCGCGCCGGGCGCGCCTCGAAGGCCGGCCGCCTCGTCGTCCGGAGGCCGAGGCAGGCGTCGCGGCGAACGGGGCTTAGGCCACGGCAATGGGTCATCCCGCGTCTTCGCCGGACTTCGACCTGCGCGTGCAGCGGCGCCTGCGCGTGCGCGGCGTCGTCCAGGGCGTGGGCTTCCGGCCTTTCGTCTGGCACCTGGCGCGCGAGCTCGGCCTCTCCGGCTGGGTGCGCAACGATCCCGCCGGCGTCGACATCCTCTTGCAGGGCGGCCTCGACGCCGTCGGCGCATTCACCGGCCGGCTGGAGAGCGACCGCCCCGAACTCGCGCGCATCGACTCGATCACCTGGGAGGACCAGCCGCCAGCGGCGGAAATGCCGGAGTTCTCCATCGCACGAAGCGAGGGTGGCAGCGCCCTCACGATGATCGGCCACGACACCGCGGTGTGCGCAGCCTGCCTCGAAGAGATGTTCGACCCGCGCGAGCGGCGCTGGCGCTACGCGTTCACCAACTGCACCCACTGCGGGCCGCGCTACACGATCACCCGGGCGCTGCCCTACGACCGTGCGCGTACCAGCATGGCGGCGTTTCCGATGTGTCGCACCTGCGCGACCGAGTACGCCGATCCGGCCGACCGGCGCTTCCACGCCGAGCCAATCGCCTGCCCCGCCTGCGGGCCGCAGCTCGACTGGGTCGATGCCCGGGGACAACCGATCGCCTGCGACGATCCGGTGGCGGCGGCGGTCGCGGCCCTGCGTGCAGGTTCGATCGTCGCGATCAAGGGCCTGGGCGGATTTCATCTCGCCTGCGATGCACGCAACGCCGAGTCGGTGCGGCGCCTGCGCCACCGCAAGCATCGGGAGCAGAAGCCGTTTGCGCTGATGGTGGGCAATGCCGCCTCGGCGCGGCAATGGGTGCGGCTCGACGAGCCGGCGCGCCGCCAGCTCGAGGCACCCGAGCGCCCGATCGTGCTGCTCGACCGGCGCCCCCAAGCGGACGCCGGGCTTCCCGGCGTGGCGGACGGCATGGCCTGCCTCGGGGTGATGCTCCCGTATGCCCCGCTGCACTACCTGATCTTCCACGAGTTCGCCGGCCGGCCCGTGGGCACCGCCTGGCTGGAACAGCCGAATCAGGCGGTGCTGGTCATGACCAGCGCCAATCCGGGAGGCGAGCCGCTGGTCGCCGACAACGCCGAGGCGGTGGCGCGACTTGGCGGCATCGCGGACGCGATGCTCGTTCACGATCGCGCCATCGCCGTGCCCTGCGACGACAGCGTGGTCCAGGCGACGGGCCACGGCGGGCGCTTGGTGCGACGCGCGCGCGGCTACGCTCCGCGCGCGATCAGGCTCGACGACGACGGTCCGGCCGTGCTCGCGCTCGGTGCCGACCTCAAGGACACGGTCTGCGTCACGCGCGGCGAGGAAGCCTTCGTGTCGCAGCACATCGGCACGCTGGACAACGCCGCCACACGGGTGATGCTCGAGGACGTCGTCGCGCACCTGCTCGAGCTCGCCTGCGTGAAGCCGCAGGCGATCGCGCACGACCTGCATCCGGATTTCGCGAGCACCCGCCACGCGCTGGCGCTGGCCGTGCGTTTCGGCGTTCCGTGCATTGCGGTCCAGCACCACCACGCGCACATCGCGGCGATCGTCGCCGAGCATCGTCACGACGGCCCGGTGCTCGGACTGGCGATGGACGGCACCGGCATGGGAACCGATGGCGGCGCGTGGGGCGGCGAGCTCCTGCAGGTTGACGGTGGCGATTTCCGGCGCCTCGGCCATCTTGCACCCCTCGCGCTGCCCGGCGGCGACCGCGCGGCGCGCGAACCCTGGCGAATGGCTGCCGCCGCGCTGGCGCGACTTGGGCGCTTCGACGAGATTCCGCGGCGATTTCCGCACCAGGCGGCGGCGCCGGCGCTTGCACGCTGGCTCGGGCGCGACCCGGGAATGCCGGTGACCGCGAGCCTCGGGCGCTGCTTCGACGCCGCGGCCGCGCTGCTCGGCCTGTGCGAGGTGATGGATTTCGAGGCGCAGGCGGCGATGCGACTCGAGTCCGCGGCCAGGGCCTGCGGCCCTGCCGAGCCGTGGCCCGACGGCTACCGCATCGGGCCACAGGGGCTGGATCTGCTGCCTGCGCTTTCGCAGCTGCCCGATGCCCCCGACGTGAACGTGGCCGCAGCCCGCTTCCACGCCACGGTCTCCACGGCGCTCGCGACCTGGGCGGCCGATGCCGCCGATCAGCATGGCATCGACGTCGTTGCGCTCGGCGGAGGATGCTTCCTCAACGTCGTGCTCGCGGCGGGTGTCCGTGAAGGCCTGACGCAGCGGGGCCTGCGGGTGCTCGAGGCCCGGGCACTGCCGCCCAACGATGGCGGCCTCTGCCTGGGCCAGGCGCATGTCGCGCGTCGGCGCCTTGCCGCCGTCCACTGAAGGAGGCTTCACCATGTGTCTCGCCATACCCGCACGCGTGGTCGAACTGGTCGATCCGGGCCAGGCCGTCGTCGAGCTGGGCGGTGTGCGCAAGCGGATCTCGCTGGCACTGGTGGACGGGATCGACGTCGACGATTACGTGATCGTCCACGTCGGCTACGCCCTCACCCGCCTCGACCGGGCCGAGGCAGCCGCCACGCTCGCGCTGATGGCCGAAGCCGACCCGCTCGGCGCGGAGCCGCTGCGATGAGATACGTCGACGAATTCCGCGATGCGGCCCTGGCCCGGGGCATCGCGCGTGCGATCGCCTCCGAAGTCCATCCGGACCGGACCTACCGCTTCATGGAATTCTGCGGCGGGCACACCCACGCGATCGCACGCTATGGCGTCCCCGACCTGCTTCCCCCGAGCGTGCAACTGATCCACGGGCCGGGCTGCCCCGTGTGCGTGCTGCCGGTCGGGCGCATCGACATGGCGATCCGGCTTGCGCTCGAGCACGGCGCCATCGTCTGCACCTACGCCGACACGCTGCGCGTTCCCGCGTCCGGGGGACTCACGATGCTGCGCGCGAAGGCGCAGGGCGGCGACATCCGCACCGTGTACGCGGTCGACGACGCATTGCGCGTCGCGCGCGAGCACCCTGAGCGCGAGGTGGTGTTCTTCGCGATCGGCTTCGAGACGACGACCCCGCCCACCGCCGTCGCGATCCTGCAGGCGGACGCCGAGGGGCTGGCCAATTTCTCGGTGCTGTGCTGCCACGTCCTGACCCCTGCCGCGATCGCCGCGATCGTCGATGCGCCCGCGGCCGAGGCGCCGGATGGCGTGGCGCTCGACGGCTTCGTGGGACCTGCCCACGTCTCCACGGTGATCGGCAGCGACCCCTATGCCAGGTTTGCCGCCATGCACCGCAAGCCGGTCGTCATCGCCGGCTTCGAGCCGCTCGACGTGATGCAGGCGATCCTTCTGCTGGTGCGCCAGGTCAACGACGGCCGCGCGGAAGTCGAGAACGAATTCACGCGTGCGGTGGTCCCGCAAGGCAACCTCAAGGCGCAGCAGCTGATGGATCGGGTGTTCGAGCTGCGCGAAAGCTTCGAGTGGCGCGGACTGGGCGAAGTGCCGGACTCCGCGTTGCGCCTGAACGAACGCTACGCGCGCTTCGACGCCGAGCGCCGCTTTCCGCTCGCCTACGCGTCGATCGCCGACAACCGGGCCTGCGAGTGCGGTGCGATCCTGCGCGGACTCAAGCGACCGCAGGAATGCAAGCTGTTCGGAACCGTGTGCACGCCCGAGACGCCGATGGGCTCGTGCATGGTGTCGTCCGAGGGGGCTTGCGCCGCGCACTACACGTATGGACGGCACAAGGACCTCGTCGAGAACGCCCCATGAGCGGGAACGTCAAGCCCGGCTACGCGCGCGCCCTCGACATCAAGCGGGGTCGCGTCGATCTCGGCCATGGCGGCGGCGGGCGGGCGATGGTCCAGCTGGTCCACGAGCTCTTTGCGCGGCATCTGGGCAATCCCTGGCTGGACCAGGGCAACGATGGAACCGTGCTGCCACCGGTGGCGGGGCGGCTGGTGGTCAGCACCGACAGCCACGTCGTGTCGCCGCTCTTCTTTCCGGGGGGCGACATCGGCTGCCTTGCGGTGAACGGCACGATCAACGATCTCGCCGTCATGGGCGCGATGCCGCTGTGGATCACCGCGGGCTTCATCATCGAGGAGGGATTTCCGCTGTCCGACCTCGATCGCATTGCGGCGTCGATGGCGCGTGCCTGCCGGGAATCGGGCGTCGTGCTGGTCGCCGGCGACACCAAGGTCGTGGAAAAAGGCAAAGGCGACGGGCTGTTCATCACCACGACCGGCATCGGCGCGGCCGCGAAAGACGCGACCCTGTCGGGAGACCAGGCGCGCCCGGGCGACGCCGTGCTGCTTTCGGGGACCTTGGGCGACCACGGCATGGCCATCATGAGCCAGCGCGAGAGCCTCGGATTCGATGCACCGATCCAGTCCGACACTGCACCGCTGTGCGGCCTCACCGCGACGCTGATGGCGCGCGCCGGCGATACCATCCGCCTGATGCGCGACCCCACCCGCGGCGGGCTCGCCGCCACCGTCAACGAGATCACCCACCAGGCGCGGGTCGGCATCGTTCTCGACGAGTCGTCGATACCTGTGCGGCCCGAGGTCGAGGCGGCCTGCGAGCTGCTCGGCCTCGATCCGCTGAATGTCGCCAACGAGGGCAAGCTCGTCCTCGTCTGTGCCGAGAGCAGCGCCGAAGCCCTGCTGCAGACGATGCGTGAGCACCCCCTGGGCCGGGACGCGGCGCGCATCGGGTCGGTGGTCGCCGACGACCGTCACTTCGTGCAGATGCAAACGCGCCTCGGCGGCCGTCGGATGGTCGACTGGCTGAATGCCGAACAACTGCCGCGGATCTGCTGAGGAGACGGCATGAACGGCATCGTGCCCGGAGCGACGTCCCGGCAGTGGTTGCGCCACGCGCGCGCGCCGCTGGGGTTCGTGGGCCTGGTCAACCTGCTGGCCTGGCTTTCGCTGTGGAACGTGGCCCGGCACGATCCGGCGCTGCTCGCGCTCGGCGCGATGGCGTACTTCCTCGGCCTGCGGCACGCCTTCGACGCCGATCACATCGCGGCGATCGACAACGTCTCGCGCAAGCTGCGCCACGACGGGCAGCATCCGGTTGCGACGGGCCTCTATTTCTCGCTGGGCCACTCGACGGTCGTCATCGTCCTCTCGCTCGCTGTGGCGCTTGCCGCACGCCAGACCGAGACGCACCTGCCAGCGCTGCGCGGCGCCGGCGGCCTGATCGGCATGTCGGTGTCGGCGTTCTTTCTGACGCTGATCGGCCTGGTCAACCTGCGGATACTGCTGCAGCTCCTGCGGGCGCTGCGGCAGTCGCGCGAGGGGCTCGCGCCGATGCCGGCGGAGACCATCGACCGGCTGCTCGCGCAGCGCGGTTTCATGTCGCGGATGTTCCGCAGCATCCAGGCGCGCATCCATTCGAGCCGGCAGATGTACCTGATCGGGCTCCTGTTCGGCCTGGGCTTCGACACCGCCACCGAGATCGCGATCCTGGGCCTGTCGGCGAGGCTCGCCCAGCATGGCGAGGTCAGCCTGCTGGCGGTCATGACGTTTCCGCTGCTCTTCACCGCCGGGATGAGCCTGATGGATACCCTCGATGGCGTCGTCATGCTGCGCATCTACGACTGGGCGATGGCCGACACGCTGCGCAAGCTGCTCTTCAACACCGTGGTCACCGGCCTCGGCGTCATCGTCGCGCTGGTCGTCGGCGGAATCGAATGGCTGCAGCTTCTCGCCGGCGGACTCGGCTGGCAGGGCTGGCCGTGGCAGGCGCTCGAGCACCTCGATTTCGGCGCACTCGGATTGCTCCTCACCCTGCTGATGGTGGTCTCGTGGGGCGCCGCGGCGTTCTACTACCGGCGCGCGCTGCAGCCGCTCGAAATCCGCGCGCCCGATTAGGGCGGCCCTTATAATCCTGCTCGCGGGGCCCCGAGACCCGCGTTCGCCAGGGAGGAACAAAAATGCTCAACCGTATCGCGCTGGCCGCGCTCGCCGTGGCCTGCCTGCCCGCTTTCGCACAATCGGTCCCCGCGGGCTATCCCGCGGATTACGCGAAGACCCTTGCCGCCGCCGAGAAGGAAGGCAAGGTCGTCGTCTACAGCACGACCGACACCAAGGCGGCGCAACCGCTGATCAAGGACTTCGAGGCCCTCTATCCGAACATCAAGGTCGAGTACAACGACCTCAATTCGACCGAGATGTACAACCGGTTCATCGCCGAGGTCGCCGCGGGCCAGGGCTCCGCCGACGTCATGTGGAGCTCGGCGATGGACCTGCAGGTCAAGCTGGTCGACGAGGGTCACGCGATGACCTACGTGTCGCCCGAAGCGGCGAAGCTTCCCAAGTGGGCCGTCTACAGGAACCAGGCCTGGGGCACGACCTACGAGCCCTGCGTCTTCATCTACAACAAGCGGCTGGTCACCGGCAACGACATCCCGCAGGACCACGCGTCGTTCGCGCGCATCCTCAACACCGAGTCGGCCAAGTACAAGGGCAAGGTCACCACCTACGACATCGAGAAGAGCGGGCTCGGCTTCATGTTCTTCGTCCAGGACACCCAGCACTTTCCCGGCATGAAGGACCTGGAGAAGGGTTTCGGCAAGACCAGCTACCGCGTCTACTCGGCGACCGGCAACATGCTGGAGAAGGTCTCGTCGGGCGAGCACCTGCTGGGCTACGACGTGCTCGGGGCGTATGCGCTGGTGCGGGCCAAGAAGGATCCGAACCTCGGGGTGGTGCTGCCCAAGGACTACACGCTGGTCCTGTCGCGCGTCATGTTCATCAGCAAGACGGCGAAGCA
>JBLMVY010000083.1:0-4377 GCA_050256935.1 Candidatus Levyibacteriota bacterium
ACCGCGGTCTGCGGACAGTAGACGACGCAGTTGTCGCACTCGAAGCACTGGCCGCAGCTCATGCAGCGCTTGGCTTCGGCGACCACCTGCGCCTCGGTGAGCGCCTCGAGCCGCTCCTGGAAGTTGCCCAGGGCCGATTCGCGGGTCAGGGTGATCACGTTGCGCTTGTTGCGGGCCACGAATCCGAAGTGGCCGAGGAACAGCTCCTCGTGCGGGATCACGTACCGGTCCGACCGGTTCTCGTAGTTGTGGATGCCGATGTTGGAGCGGTCGGTCCCGCGCAGCGGCTCGTGGGACTCCTTGAATTCCAGGCCGCGCTCGAGCATCTTGCGCATCAGGTCGAAAGCGTGGACGTCGACCTTCGGCCGCTTCTCCTGATCCTCGTTGGCCAGGAAGCGCTCGATGCCGTCGGCGGCGATCGCGCCGTGGCCGATCGCGGTGGTCAGCAGGTGGGGCCGCAGGACGTCGCCGCCGGCGAAGGTGCCCGGCTTGCCGGGCAGCTGGTAGTTCTTGTCGGTGACGACCGCGCCCTTGCCGCCGTCGAACTCCTCGAGCCCGGTGAAATCGACGGCCTGACCGATCGCCGAGACGATCAGGTCGGCGGGGATGTCCTCCTCGCTGCCCTCGATGTTCTTGATCTCGAGCTTGCCGCCGGTGAACCTGGCCTCGCAGCGGGCGACGGTCAGCGCGATCGCGCGCCCCTGGTCGTCCTTCACCACCTTGACCGGCGCCAGGCCGCCGCGGATCGCGATCCCCTCGGCCAGCGCCTGCTCGATCTCGTGCTTGTTCGCCTGCATCTTGTCGATGCCGAACACCGAGGTCAGCGTCACCTCGGCGCCCTGCTTGACCGAGACCTCGGCGACGTCGTGGGCGAGCTGCCCGGCGATCGCGAGCTCGGGGAAGTCGGTCGGCTTGGCATGGCCGATGTGGCCCAGGCGTCGCGCCACCGTCGCAACGTCGATCGACGTGTCGCCGCCGCCGATCACGACCACGCGCTTGCCGACATGACGCAACCGGCCGTCGTTGAAGGCCTTGAGGAAGGCGGTCGCGGTGACGACGTTCGGCGCATCGCCGCCGGGCGCCGGCAGCGGGCGTCCCGACTGCGCGCCCATGCCGAGGAAGACCGCGTCGAATTCGCGGCGGATCTCGTCCATCGTCACGTCGGTGCCGACGCGGCACTTGAGCCGCGTCTTGACGCCGAGCTCGAGGATGCGGTCGATCTCCGCGTCGAGCACCTCGCGGGGCGTGCGGAAGCCCGGAATGCCGTAGCGCATCATGCCGCCCAGCGCCTCGTGCTCGTCGAAGATCGTGACCTCGTGGCCTTTCCTGGCGAGCTGGTAGGCGCAGGACAGGCCGGCCGGGCCACCGCCGATCACCGCGATCTTCCTGCCGGTCGTCGCCTCCGGCGCCGCGAACTTGAGGCCGTTCTGGTTCGCGTATTCGCCCAGGAAGTGCTCGACCGAGTTGATCCCGACGTGGTCCTCGACTTCGTTGCGGTTGCAGCCGGTCTCGCAGGGGGCGGGGCAGACGCGCCCCATCACCGAGGGGAAGGGATTCGCCTCGGTCAGGCGCCGCCACGCGTACTCCTGCCAGGTCACGCCCGCCGGCGGCTTCTCGATGCCGCGGACGATGTTGAGGTAGCCGCGGATGTCCTCGCCCGAGGGGCAGCTGCCCTGGCAGGGCGGGGTCGACTGGACGTAGGTCGGACACTTGTGCGTCCAGCTCGCCTGGAAGATCTGGTCGCGCCACGACTTCCATTCATGGTCGCCGTCGCGAAAGCGACGGAAGGTGAGCTTTTGCTCCTGCTGGGCCGGGGGAGTCGACATCGCGTTTCTCCGTGAAAGCTTCCTAGTGCTTGGCGCCGAGGCGGATGGCGGTGCTGACGAGCTGGTGGACGCCTCCCACCATGTTCATCTTGAACCCGTAGTAGGGCAGGACCTTGGTGAACTGTGCCTTGCAGATCGCGCAGATCGTCGCCATGAAATTGACGCTCTGGCCATCGGCGACCTCGCGCAGGGCCTCCATCCTGGGCAGCGCGCCCTTGACGCGCAGGTCGAGGAGCTCGTCGGTCAGCAAGCCCCCGCCGCCACCGCAGCAGAACGTCTGCTCGTGGGTGGTGCCCGGGGCCATCTCGACGTACTTGTTGGCGACGGCGCGGATGATCGCGCGCGGGATCTCGAACTGCCCGCCGGGGGTGTCGCCCATCCGCGAGGCGCGGGCGACGTTGCACGAGTCGTGGAAGGTGACGACGCGATGGTCGTTGGCTTCCTTGTCGAGCGTCAGCGCGCCGCGCTGGATCAGGTTCCAGGTCAGCTCGCAGATGTGCGTCGGCTGCTTGTAGTTGAGGTCCAGCTGGTTCTGCAGCATGCGGGCGAACGGATCCTCGCCGCCGGCGCCGATGCCGGCCAGGGTGTTCCACATGCTGTACGCGACCCGCCAGGCGTGCCCGCATTCGCCGACGACGATGCGCTTGACGCCGAGCTCGAGCGCGGCCTCGCGGATGCGCAGCGCGATCTTCTGCAGCTGGTCGTAGCTGCCGATGAACAGGCCGAAGTTGCCCGCCTCCGACGCCTTGGACGACAGCGTCCAGCGGATGCCTGCGGCGTGGAACACCTTGGCGTAGCCGATCAGGCTGTCGACATGCGGCTCGGCGAAGAAATCTGCGGACGGCGTCACCAGCAGGACCTCGGCCCCTTGCTCGTCGAGCGGGAAGCGGACGTCGGCGCCGGTGTCCTCCTTGACGTCCTCCTCGAGTCCTTCCAGCGTGTCGGCGAGCGCAGGCCCGGGCAAGCCGAGGTTGTTGCCGATCCGGTGGACCTTGCCGATGATCTCGTTGGTGTATTTCTGGCCGAGCCCGGCGGCGTCCATGATCTCCTTGCCGGCCATGGTGATCTCGGCGGTGTCGATGCCATAGGGGCAGAACACCGAGCAGCGCCGGCACTCCGAGCACTGGTTGTAGTACGAGTACCACTGGTCCAGCACGTCCTTGGTGAGTTCGCGCGCGCCGACCAGCTTGGGGAACAGCTTGCCGGCGAGGGTGAAGTGCCGCCGGTAGACGCTGCGCATCAGGTCCTGGCGGGCGACCGGCATGTTGATCGGGTCGCCGGTGCCGAGGAAGTAATGGCACTTGTCGGAGCAGGCGCCGCAATGGACGCAGCTGTCGAGATAGACCTTGAGCGAGCGGTATTTCCGGAGGAGCTCGCCCATCCTGCCCAGCGCGCGCTCCTGCCAGCCGTCGGCGAGCTCGCCGGGGAAGCCGAGCGCCTGCTGCATCTTGTCGGTCGCCACGTAGGGCTTCGACCCGGCCATCGCGCCGGGGACGAGATCGGGCGCGACCGGCAGCGGTCGCAGCGGCGGGGCCTTGACGTCGGCAGCCATGATCAGGACTTGGGGTCGAGCCCGGCCGCCCACGGGGCGACGTGGCGGCGCTCGCGCGGATCGTCGACCTGGTTGCGGGTCGGCGAGAAGAAGATGCCCGGCGCGTGCAGCAGCTTGCTGAACGGGAACAGCAGCATCAGCAGCGCCACCAGCGACAGGTGCACGTACAGCGGCGCGTCGGCGGGGAGCGGCTGCCAGTCGAAGCGCATCAGCCCGAGGAAGAACATCTTGAGCGAGACGATGTCGGTGTGGGAGACGAACTTCATCATCAGCCCCGAGGCCGCGATGGCGATCAGCAGCGCCAGCATCAGGTGGTCGGAAGGCGTCGAGATGTAGCGCACCCGCGGGACCGCCACGCGGCGCAGCCACAGGCCGGCGAGACCCGCCAGCATCAGGAACCCGGCGTAGATGCCGAAAGGCTGCACCAGCGCGACCCAGCTCCAGACGGGCTGGGTGAAATAGCGCAGGTGACGCAGGAGCACCAGCAGCAGGCCGAAGTGGAACGCCCAGCCTGCGGCCCAGGTCCACAGGTTGCCCTTGAACAGGCTCTCGAAGAACACGATCTCGCGCAGGAGGCGCAGCACCACGCCGCCGCGCGTGACCGGCGCCGGCGTGGTCGGGATCTTGAGCGGCGCCGGCGTGCGCGCGTAGTCGTAGACGCGCCACGCCACCCCGCCCGCGAACACCGCGGTCGCGAGATAGAACAGCAGCGCGAACACGACGGTCGCTGCGGTCATGGCGGAGGTGCGAGGACGGGAAGGCCCGGACCAGGGCCCCGGGCCGGCGCGCGGCCCGCGGACACGGTGGTCGCCCGGCTAGCCGGTCAGACGCAGCCGGTCGGCTTGGGCAGGCCGGCGATCTTGCACGCCTGCTTGGCAGGGCCGTAGGGGAACAGCTCGTAGAGGTACTGGCTGTTGCCCTTCTCGGGGCCGAGCTGCTTGCCGATCGCCTTGGTCAGCACGCGGACCGCCGGGGCGATCTGGTACTCCTCGTAGTACT
>JBLMVY010000084.1:0-3169 GCA_050256935.1 Candidatus Levyibacteriota bacterium
ACGACCTGCTGCGCGTCGTTGCCCTTGAGGAGCACGCCGCGGACGATGCGCAGGAAGTGGGTCAGCGGGAACACCTCGCCCAGCCACTGCGCCCATCGGGGCATGCCCCGGAACGGGAACATGAACCCCGACAGCAGCATCGACGGCAGGAAGAAGAAGAAGGTCATCTGCATCGCCTGCAGCTGGTTCGAGGCGACGGTGGAGATCGCGAATCCCAGCGCCAGCAGCGCCGCAATATAGAGCATCATCGAGGCGATCAGCAAAGGCAGGCTGCCGATCATCGGGACGTCGAACAGGACCTTCGCCGCCGCGACGATGATCACCGCCTGCGCCAGCCCGACGACGATGTAGGGCACGATCTTCGCGATCATCACCTCCAGCGGACGCGCAGGCGTGGCGAGGAGGCTCTCGAAGGTGCCTCGCTCGCGCTCGCGGGTCACGGCGAATGCGGTCATCATCACCATCGTCATCTGCAGGATCACGCCCAGCAGCCCGGGAACGATGTTGTACTGGGTGATGCCTTCGGCGTTGTAGCGGCGCTGGATGTTGACGGTGAACGGCGGCGCCGCCTGCGCCAGCCGCGCGAGCGGCCCGGTGAGATCGTGCGCGAGGGCGCTCGCCCCGGCCTGCGCCACCGACGCGATGGCGTTGCTGGCGGCCGACGGATCGGTCGCATCGGCCGCGAGCAGCAGTGCCGGCTTCTCGCCGCGCAGCAGCGCCCGCGAGAAGCCGGCGGGGATGATGATCGCGAACTGGATGTCGCCGCGGTCGAGCAGGTCGTCGGCGCGGGACTCCGATGCCGGGGCCGCGTCGATCGCGAAGTAGCCGGTGTTGCGCAATCCCTCGACGATGCTGCGCGTGAATTCGCTGTGGTCGTAGTCGACGACCGCGGTCGGGAGCGACTTCGGATCCATGTTGATCGCGTACCCGAACAGCACGACCTGCAGGATCGGAATGCCGACGATCATCGCGAAGGTCAGCCGGTCGCGCCGCATCTGCACGAATTCCTTGAGCGCGATCGCCCAGACGCGAGCGAGCGAGAACCTCGCTCCTTGGCGGGGCGCGCCGTCGTCAGACATTGTCGGGCGCTCCCTGCATGAGGCTCACGAACACGTCCTCGAGCGAGGTCTGCGCGGGCGCGATGTCGAACGCGCCGGGGGTGGCGACGCTCGCGAGCGCGCGATCGAGCGCCACCGGATCGCGGCCCGAGACGCGCAGGGTGACGCCGAAGGGAATCACCGTGTCGACTTCGGGCCGCCCGCGCAGCTCCTGTGCGAGCAGCGCCAGCGCGCGCTCCCCGCCGGCGCCGCGTGCCGAGACCACCCGCGCCGACAGGCCCGAGTGCCCGACGACCTCGTCGGTCGTGCCCTCCACCAGCAGCTTGCCGAAAGCGATGTAGGCGAGGCGGTGGCAGCGCTCGGCCTCGTCCATGTAATGGGTGCTGACCAGCACCGTGATGCCGTCCGCCGCGAGATCGTGGATCCGCTCCCAGAAATCGCGGCGCGCCTTGGGGTCGACGCCCGCCGTCGGCTCGTCGAGCAGCAGCAGCTGCGGGGAATGCAGCGTGCAGCTGGCGAGCGCCAGTCGCTGCTTCCACCCGCCGGAAAGCGTCCCCGCGAGCTGCTTTCGCCTCGCCGTCAGCCCCAGACGCTCGAGCGTCGCCGCGACCGCGTCCTTGCGCCCGGGAACGGCATACATGCGCGCGACGAAATCGAGGTTCTCCTGGATCGACAGGTCGTCGTAGAGACTGAAGCGCTGGGTCATGTACCCGACCTCGCGCTTGATCGCCGCGGCCTGCTCCCGCAGGTCGTAACCCAGGCAGCTCCCGCTGCCCTCGTCGGGCGTCAGCAGTCCGCACAGCATGCGGATGGTCGTCGTCTTGCCGCTGCCGTTGGGTCCGAGGAAGCCGAAGATCTGGCCGCGCTCGACGCGTATCGAGAAATTGTCGACCACCGCGCGCCCGCCGTAGCGCTTGGTGAGGCCACGCACGTCGATGGCCGGCGCCGGGCCGGCGGCGGACGGGGCGTGCATCGGCGTGCTCATCGCGGGGCGCCCCCCAGCGCGACCTCGACCGGAAGGCCGGGATGCAGCGCGGGATCGGGAACGTCCGGGCGCGCCTCGACCAGGTAGACGAGCTTCGCCCGGTTCTCCCGGCTGTAGATGACCGGGGGCGTGTACTCGGCCTGGGGCGCGATGAAGCGGACGCGGGCTGCGATGTCATGCGCGCAGCCGTCGCAATGGACGCTGACCGCATCCCCGGTCCTGACGGTCGAAAGCTGCGCCTCGGGCACGAAGAAACGGACCTTGACGTTGCCTGGCGGCAGCAGCGACACGACCGGGGCGCCCGCCGCCACCCATTCCCCCGGCCGATAGAGCGTATCGTCGACCAGGCCCGCCACGGGCGCCGCCTGCGACTTCTGGTCGATGCGCCACTGGGCCTGCGCGAGCGCATCGCCCGCCGCCTTGACCTCCGCCCTCGCGGCGGCGATCGCGTCGCTGCGCGCGGGAAGATTCGCGATGCGGACCTGCTCGTCCAGCTCGGCCACCCGCGCCCGGTCGCGATCGCGCGCGGCGACGGCGGCGTCCTGCTGCTGGGGTGGCAGGAATCGATCGGCGACCAGCTTGCGCGTGCGCACGAGGTCGGCCTCGCTCTGGGCCAGCGAAGCCTGCGCCTGCGCGAGCTGCGCCCGGACTGCGGCGACCTCGGGGGGCCTGCGCCCCTTCTCGAGATCGGCGAGCGACGCCTGCGCCTGGTGCATCCGCGCCTCGGCCTCCGCACGCGCCGCCCGCTCCTGCTCGTCCTCGAGCGCGAACAGCGGCGCGCCCGCCGCGACCTGCGCACCGCGCTCGACCGCGAGGCGCGTCAGCGTTCCGGAGAGCGGCGAAGCCACCCGGACGTACTCGCCTTCGACGTAGCCGGGGAAACGATGCGAAGGCGCGGCGGATTCGCATCCGCCGAGCGCCGCGACGGCCGGAACCAGCGCCAGGAGCAGTGCACGGAACACGATCAGCGGCCCTCCTTCCGGCCGGGGCGGAGGGGGCGTCGGGAGCGGAGCGGGCGAACGGGTTGGAGAGGCCGGCCCGGAGGGACCGGGGTCGCGACCAGGCCCGCGAGCGCGCAGTCGGCGCGCTCGGCGATCGCGGCATCGGTTGCGACGTCCTGCGCGAA
>JBLMVY010000085.1:0-4409 GCA_050256935.1 Candidatus Levyibacteriota bacterium
TCGACCGCTACACCTCGCCCGAGCACGGCGGCGTGTCGATCTACGACGTCGATTTCGTCCCGCTGCCCGGCGCCGACTCGCATCCGCGCGGCGCGGGGCTCACCTACATCGACCACCTGACCCACAACGTCCATCGCGGCCGCATGGAGGAGTGGGCGAACTTCTACGAGCGGCTGTTCAACTTCCGCGAGGTCCGCTATTTCGACATCGAGGGGCGGCTGACCGGCCTGCGCAGCAAGGCGATGGTGAGCCCCTGCGGCAAGATCCGCATTCCGATCAACGAAAGCGCCGACGATCGCAGCCAGATCCACGAGTACCTGATCGACTACCGCGGCGAAGGCATCCAGCACGTCGCGCTCGGCACCGACGACGTGCACGCGGCGGTCGAGGCCCTGCGCGCGCGGGGCGTCGCCTTCCAGGAAACGCCCGACACCTATTACGAGGCGCTGGCCGGGCGCCTGCCCGGACACGGTGAGGACACCGGGCGGCTGCAGCGCAACCGGATCCTCCTCGACGGTTCGCCGGCCAAGGGCGAGATGCTGCTGCAGATCTTCACCTCGACGGTCATCGGCCCGATCTTCTTCGAGATCATCCAGCGCAAGGGCAACCAGGGGTTCGGCGAGGGGAATTTCCGCGCGCTGTTCGAGTCCATCGAGCAGGACCAGATCCGCCGGGGCGTGCTCAAGGAGGGGTCCTGACCCCGACCGCGGCACGCCCGCTGCGACCCGGGGCCGCGCGGCCGTCGCGCCGACGGGCGTAACGGTCCCGGGGCTTGGGAACGCGGCCCGCCGGCCGCATGTGAACCTGAGCCGGCCGCCCTTCCGGACGACCGACGCGGAAGCCAATGCGTGCAATTGCGCATTGATTCTGCTAGAATTCCACGTTTCCCGGAGCTTCGTGCGTTAGTGCTTACTCCTCTCGGATTCTCGCTGCTGCGCCAACTTTCCGACGGCGCCTTCCACTCGGGCGAAGACCTCGCCGCGACGGTGGGGTTGACGCGCGCCCGCGTGTCGCAGCTATTGAAGCAGGCCGAGACGGCGGGTCTCGCGCTCGAGCGCGTGCGCGGCCGGGGCTACCGGCTGCTCGCGACGCCCGATTTCCTCGACGCCGAGGAGGTCCGCAAGGCGCTGCGCAAGCTCGGGGTCCAGGTCGCTGCCGCCGACGCCAAAGCGCCGTTGCTGCCCGCGGCCAACGATGACGATCTGGCGCTGCCGTCGGGCGCTCCTGCGATCGAGCCCCATCCGGCCATTTCCGTCGAAGTGATCGACCAGGTCGACTCGACCTCGAGCGAGCTCCTGCGCCGCGCCGCGCGCCGCGACATCCACGGCGCGCTGCTGGCCGCCGAGTGGCAGACTGCGGGCCGTGGCCGCCGCGGCCGGGTCTGGAGCGCCGTCGCCGGCGGCAGCCTCACCTTCTCGCTGGGCTGGCGCTTCGAGCAGGGCGCCGGATTCGTCGCCGGTCTTTCGCTGGCGGTCGGCGTCGCCGTCATCCATGCCCTGGAAGCCGAAGGTCTCCCGGGCGTCGAGCTGAAGTGGCCCAACGACCTGATCCACCGTCACCTGAAGGTCGGCGGCATCCTGGTCGAGCTCAACGGCGATGCCCTGGGGCCGTCGACCGTCGTCGTCGGCGTCGGCCTGAACGTCCGGCTGCCGACCGCGATGAAGCGCGACATCGCCCAGCCGGTCAGCGACCTCACCGCGGTCGCGGGGCGGGGCGCGCCGGCCATCGACCGCAACCGCCTGCTGGCGAGGCTCGCCAAGGAGCTCGCGACCAGCCTGTCGACATATGCCCAGCACGGCTTCGCGCCGTTCGCGGCCGAATGGCAGCGTCGGCACGCGTATCAGGGCAAGCCCGTCAAGCTGCTGCTTCCCGATGGCGCCAGCGTCAAGGGCACCGTGGCCGGCGTCGACAGCACCGGTGCGCTGGTGCTGGCCGATGGCCCGCGGCGAGCCCGCTTTCTCGCCGGTGAGATCTCGCTGCGTCGCGCCTGACCCGGGATTCGCGCAAGCGCCCCGGTTGCCGGTGGCTGCGCTGCGCACCTCCACCTCGGTCCTTTCTCCAGCTTCTCCCGCACGCGGGGGAACGCCTGACGTCGCGAAGCGACCGTGAACGAAGTCCTGGTCGTCGACGTCGGCAACAGCCGGATGAAATGGGGATTGCGCGGCCCGCGCGGATGGGTCGCGCAGGGGGCGGTGGCCAACCAGGACATCGGCTCGCTGGCCGTTCGCGACTGGCAGAACCTCGAGCGACCGGCGCGCGCGGTGGGGGTCAACGTCGCCGGGGAGGCTGCACGGGTCCGGGTCGAGGCACAGCTGTCGCGCTGGCGGCTGACGATGGAATGGCAGCACGCCAGCGCGCACGCGGGCGGCGTCGTGAACCGCTATGCCGACCCGGCGCGGCTCGGCGCGGATCGCTGGGCCTCGCTGGTCGCGGCGCGCCGGCGCGAGCTGGCCCGCGGTGCACCCCCGCGCCCGGCGATCGTCGTCAATGCCGGGACGGCGGTGACCATCGATGCCCTGGATGCCGAGGGCGTCTTCCACGGCGGCCTGATCGTGCCGGGGACACACCTGATGCTGCAGTCGCTGGCCGACAACACCGCTGCGCTGCGCGTCGCTCCCGGCGCCTTCCAGGATTTCCCGACGAGCACGCCCGACGCCCTGCGCTCGGGTGCATTGCAGGCGGTCTGCGGGGCGATCGAGCAGCTGCGGGGCAAGCTTGCGCGCGATGGGTCCTCGGGGTCCCCGGGGACCTCCGGGTCCTCGGGTTCCGAGGTCGTCTGCTACCTGGCGGGTGGCGGCGCGCACGAGATCGCGCCCCAGCTGACGCCACCGATCGAGCGCGTGGATAATCTGGTGCTCGAAGGCGTGCTGGTCCTCGCCTCGCAGTCGCGATAGCGAGCGCGCTGCGCGATCGGCCCCAACGCGCCAGCGGTCCGCGGTCGAATTCCCAGACGATGCGCCTCGCCGTAATCCTGCTGCTGTTCGCAAACGCATTGCTTTTCGCCTACGCGCGCATCGACCGCGCGTCGGTCAGCGAAGCCGGGCGCCTCGCAAATCAGGTCCACCCCGACGGCATCAAGCTGCTGACCGCGCAGGAAGTCGCCGCGCTGGGCCTCGACAAGGCACAGGCAGCCGCACACGGCCAGGCGCCCGCCGGCGCAACGGGAGCCACGCCTGCAGCATCCACGCCGACTCCGGCAGCCGGCCAGGGCGCCGCGCCACCGGCACCGCAGAACGGGACACCGGCGGCGGCCTCCACCACGGCTGCCGACGTCTGCGTGCAGTGGGGGCCGCTGTCCGACACCGATCGCGCGAAGGCGCAGGCCGATCTCGATCCCCTGAAGCTCGGTCACGCCCTGTCGCAGCGCCAGGTCACGGTGGCCGACGCCTGGTGGGTGAGCCTCGGCCCGATCGCAACCCGGGCGGCGGCCGAGCGCCGCGTCGCGGACCTGCGCGCGCAGGCGATCGATGACCTGTCGGTCGTCGACGCGGGCGACGGGCAGTTCGCGGTGTCGCTGGGCATCTTCCGTACCCAGGATTCCGCCAACACGCGCGTGCAGACCCTGGCTGCGCGAGGCATCGCGGGCGCACGCGCCGCGCCCAATCCGCGTCCGATCACGCAGACGATGCTGGTCGTGCGCAATCCGCCACCGGGCGTTGCCGCGAGGCTCCAGGCGCTGCAGGGCAAGTACGCGGGCAGCGAAGTCCGGACCGGTCCCTGCGCGCCGTGATCCCGGGCTAGACATGCCCGAGCAGGATTCGATACGCGTCGCCGATTCGCCGGCGGACATCGCCTGCGCGAGACGCCTGTTCGAGGAGTATGCGGCGTCGCTGGACGTGGACCTGTGCTTCCAGGGCTTCGCGGAGGAGCTCGCAGGCCTCCCCGGGGACTATGCGTCGCCATCGGGATGCCTGCTGCTGGCACGGCGCGGCGGCGTCGACGTCGGATGCGTCGCGCTGCGACCGCTTCACGAGACTGCGCGCGACGCTGCCGCTGCGCCCTCGGACGCCGGCGAGATCAAGCGCCTCTACATCCGGCCATCGGCACGAGGCGGCGGCACGGGGCGCGCGCTGATGGAGGCGATCATCGAGCGGGCGCGCGTGGCCGGCTACCGCGAGCTCCGGCTCGACACCCTGGCGACCATGCGCGAGGCGCGCGCCCTCTACGCGTCGCTCGGCTTTCGCGAATGCGACCCGTACTGCGTCAACCCCATACCGGGCGCCGCCTGGATGGCGCTGTCGCTGCGCTGAATCCGCACTGAACCTGCGAACCTGCGCCCGCGCGCAGCGCGTCTCAGGTCTGTTCCCAGGGCAGGCCTTCCTTGCGCCAGCCCGAGACCGTCCCGCGATGGTGGTCGTCGTCGAGCGGCCCTTCGAAGCCGTCGAGGACGTTGTAGACGTCGGAGAACC
>JBLMVY010000086.1:0-3222 GCA_050256935.1 Candidatus Levyibacteriota bacterium
CCATCTTCCCGCGCCTGAAGGAGCGGCGCACGCAGATGTCGTCCACGCTGTCGGGCGGCGAGCGGCAGATGCTCGCCATCGGCCGCGCGCTCATGGCGCGCCCGCGCCTGCTGATGCTCGACGAGCCCTCGCTCGGCCTGTCGCCGCTGCTGGTCATCGAGATCTTCCGCCTGATCAAGGGACTGCGGGCCGAGGGGCTCGCGATCCTGCTGTCGGAACAGAACGCGCGCCAGAGTCTCGCCATCGCCGATCGCGGTTACGTCATCGAGTCGGGACGCATCGCGGCCGAGGGATCGGGGCACGATCTGCTCGACGACCCGCAGATCTCCGCGCGCTACCTCGGGACGGGGCGATCGGTCGATGCCGGCGCGGCACACCCGCGCGCCTCGCTCGCGCAGCGCCTGGGACGGATCCTCGACGCCTGAACCCGCCTTCCATCACCTGCCTGCCGCCGATGGACGCACCCGACCCGCAACGCACCGCCGCGATCCCCCGCTCCCTCTACATCGGCGGCGCATGGCAGGCGCCGCGAAGCGGGCGCAGCGCGGTCACCGTCGATCCCGGCAGCGGAGGGTCGCTGGGCGAGGTCGCGATCGCCGGCGAGGCCGACGTCGCCGCCGCCGTCGCCGCGGCGCGCGAGGGCTTCCGCAGCTGGCGCGCGGTCGCGCCCCTGGAACGCGCACGAATCCTGCGCCACGTCGCGGCGATCCTGCGCGAGCATGCCGACGAGCTCGCATACATCGACGCCCTCAACTGCGGCAATCCGCTGCGCGAGATGCGCGCCGACACCGCGATCGCGGCGGCCCAGCTGGAGTTCTTCGCCGGACTCGTGACCGAAGCCAAGGGCTCGTCGATCCCGATGGGCCCCGACGCGGTCAATTTCTCGGTGCGCGAGCCGCTGGGCGTCGTGGCACGCATCATTCCGTTCAACCATCCGTTCATGTTCGCAGCCGGCAAGTCGGCCGCACCGCTGGCCGCCGGCAATGCCGTCATCGTCAAGCCGCCGGACCAGGCGCCGCTGTCGGCGTTGCGCCTTGCCGAGCTCCTCGACGGCGTGCTGCCGCCGGGCGTCTTCAACGTCCTTCCCGGAGATCGCGCGACGGGCGCTGCCCTGGCGGCGAACCCGGCGGTGGCGATGGTCGCCATCATCGGCAGCGTCGCTGCGGGACGCGCGGTGATGCGCGCGGCCAGCGACACCGTCAAGCCGGTGCTTCTGGAGCTGGGCGGCAAGAACGCCCTGATCGCCTTTCCCGACGCCGACCCCGACGAAGTCGCCGCCGCGGCGATCGCCGGCATGAATTTCGGATGGTGCGGCCAGTCCTGCGGATCGACGAGCCGCGCTTTCATCCACCGCGACATCTACGAGGACGTGCAGCAGCGCATCGTCGCGCGCATCGCGGCGTTCCGCCCGGGCAAGCCGACCGACCCGGCGACGACCATGGGCGCGATCGTCAGCCCGGCGCAGCGCGACCGCGTGCTGGACTTCATCGCCAGCGGCAATCGCGAAGGCGCGCGGTTGCTGTGCGGCGGCGGGCCCCCGTCGGATCCCGCGCTGGCCGGCGGGAATTTCATCCTGCCGACGGTCTTCGCCGACGCGACGATGGCGATGCGCATCGCCCGCGAGGAGATCTTCGGCCCGGTGCTGTCGCTGCTGCCGTGGAGCGATCCGGCGCAGATGCTCGCCGACGTCAATGCCGTCGAGTACGGCCTGTCGTGCTCGATCTGGACGCGCGACCTCGACGTGGCCCATCGCACCGCGATGGCGGTCGAGGCCGGCTACGTCTGGATCAACGAGGTGGGCAAGCATTTCCTCGGCGCGCCCTTCGGCGGCGTCAAGCAGTCGGGATTCGGCCGCGAGGAATGCCTCGAGGAGCTGCTGCAGTTCACGCAGCTCAAGAACATCCATCTGCGGCTGCGGCCTGCGCCGGGATGAAGCGGCAACGGCCGCCGCGCTTCCTGTGCCGCGCCGCCGCGCCGCCAGTCCGCAGCCCCTGGCCCGCGGCCCGAGCGGAGCTCAGGCGCGCGGTCGCATCGCGATCGCATCCTCCTGCTCGAGCTCCTCGAGGCGCGTCTCGACCCGCGCGACCTCATGGTCGAGCTCCGGCAGCAGCACATCCTGCAGTGCGCGCGCCCTGCGCACCGAGCGCTGGTACTCGCGCGACAGGCGCTCGAGGTTGCCGCTGACGGCGGCCAGCCGGGCGGCCGCGCCGACCAGCGCCACATACGCCCGCCGGCAGGCCTCGGCCTCGGGCGAGGGCTGCGCCGCTGCCGCGGCCGGTATCCGCGCCGGCCGCCAGTCGGCGTCCTGCAGGCGCACCCCCATGACCGAGCGACCCTCGCGCGCCAGCGTCGCCCCTTCCTGGTCGAGCGGAGGATGGACCTGCAGGTCCTCCAGACCATGCCGCGCGACCGCGGCCTGCAGCGCCCTCGTCGCGTCCCGCTGGGCATCGGCCAGCGACCGGTCGAGCTCGGCGTAGCGCCCGAGCTCGCGCAGGATCTCGCCGCCGAGCAGCAGGCACTTCTCGTCGAGGAAGACGTAGCCTTCGTGCATCGCCTGCTGCTCGTCCTTCATCTCGAGCACGGCGGCGCGGGTGATGCTCGCTTCGCTCATGATGCCTTCGGCAGGTGGGCGGCGATCTGCGCGTCGGACAGCCGGGTGAGCTCGGTCCTCGGCAGGCCCGCCAGCAGGCGCCAGCCGGCCTCCATGCTCTGCTCCAGCGTGCGCGCCTCCGTCTGCCCGATGAGGTCGTCCTCGAAGGCCGTCCCGAACGCCAGGTAATGGCGGTCCGTCGCGGACAGCCCCTCCTCCCCGACGACGCTCGCCAGCACGCGTGCCTGCACCGCGCGGGCATAGGCGGCGTAGAGCTGGTTCGACAGCGCCGGGTGGTCGGCGTGGGTGTAGCGCTCGCCGACGCCGTCCTTCATCAGGCGCGACAGCGAGGGCAGGACGTCGATCGGCGGATAGACGGCCTGCCGGTCGAGGTCACGCGAGAGCACGATCTGTCCCTCGGTGATGTAGCCGGTGAGGTCCGGGATCGGGTGACCGATGTCGTCGCCGGGCATCGACAGGATCGACAGCTGGGTGAGCGTGCCTTTCGCGCCGCGAATGCAGCCCGCGCGCTCGAACAGGCTCGCGAGGTCCGAATACATGTACCCGGGAAAACCCTTGCGGCTGGGGATCTCGCCCTTCGACGACGAGACCTCGCGCAGCGCCTCGGCGTA
>JBLMVY010000087.1:0-5038 GCA_050256935.1 Candidatus Levyibacteriota bacterium
GCCGAGCCTCGTGAAACTGCTCGAGCAGATCCACGGGGATCGGCCGATCGCCATCGAATGGACCGCGCCGGCACGGCCGCTGCCGTTCGACCGCGAGGACATGCTCGAGCTGATCGGCAACCTGGCCGACAACGCCTGCAAGTGGGCGGCGGGACGCGTGACCATCGACATCCGCGACGATGCGGGCGTGACCCTGGTGGTCGCCGACGACGGACCCGGCTGCCCGCCGGAAGCGCTTGCGGTCCTCGGCACGCGCGGCGAGCGCATCGACGAGTCGGTGCCGGGCTACGGTCTCGGGCTGTCGATCGCGCGCGACATCGTCGAGCTTGCCGGAGGGACGCTCGGCTTCGGACGCTCGGCGACCCTGGGCGGCCTGGAGGTCACGGCGCGCTTCGCCCGCTGAGGGGCGCCCGCGCGTGGGGGCGCCGGGCGCCCGTTAAGCTTGAATTTAACTTGGCTCTGTATAAGGAGCGGCAATCGGGACGCGGGGTCGGAAGCACCGATGCCGTTGCCGTTCACATCCTACGGAGATCCAGGAACCATGAATCATCAGCCCAGGCGCAGGACTGCCGGCGGCATTCGTCGGCTGGCGCCCGTCATCGCGGGCGTCCTGCTCGGCGCGGCGGCCGCCGCGCACGCGGACACCTATACCTACAGCTACGTCGGGCCGACGTTCGCCGGCGGCACCGACCATGTCGCGGTCACGTTCACGACTTCCGCGCCCCTGGCGCCGTCGAAGAGCTACCTGAACGCCGCCGACGCGGGGGTCATCAGCAGCGCGGTGACGGTCGTCGGACCGTCCGGTGTCGTCAGTGGCTTCACGCTTCCGGTCACCACCTTCCAGATCCATACCGACGCCACCGCGGGGACCGGCACGCCCGGCATCGACGCGTGGTTCGTGTTCGGCGACGCATCCAACCTGGCCGGGACCGCGCCGACGATGACCGGGACCGATTTCCAGTCGTACACGATGAACACCATGGCGTTCATCCCAGGCTCGGACATCCCCGGCGCCACGGGCCTCGTCACCGGTCACTACGACTACGACCAGGCGACGGAAACGACGTTCTACGCATCGTGCTCGGGCATCGCCGGCTGCACGCTGGCCGGCAACGGTCAGCCTTACGTCGGCAACTACAGCGGCATCATCAATCCGGCGAACACCTCCGCCGCCAACTGGACGATCGCGGTCAACGCGACGACGCCGCCCCCGCCGCCTCCGCCCGCGCTCTCGATGTCCGGCAGCCTGCCGGCTGGAACCGTCGGCGTCGCCTACAGCAGCACCGGGCTGGCGGCGTCGGGGGGCGTGCCGCCCTACACCTGGTCCGCTCCGGGACTCCCGCCGGGTCTCTCGATCTCGCCCGCCACGGGCGCGGTGTCGGGAACGCCGACCGCCGCCGGGACCTACAGCCTTACCGTGTCGGTCACCGACAGCGCGAGCACGCCGGCCACGACCGGCACGACGCTGTCGATGGTCGTCGCTGCGGCGCCGGTCGTCTGCTCGGGCGTCGATGCTCCGATCAGCGGCGTCAACAAGTTCTGGCTGGACATCAACGGCGGGCTGAGCGGCGGCGGACAGAGCGTCGTCTATGCGCCACAGGCCAGCACGACCTTCACCGGCGGCACGACCACCTTCGTCGTCGGCGAGCTGATCGACTACGTCGGCACGGTCGACGGCACCGGAATGTGCGCAGCGACCAGCATGACGGTCAAGCCGGCCCCGGCCCCGGTGTCCGGCTATTCCTGCACCCGGCCCGCAGGCGCCAAGGCCGCGCAGGGCAAGAACAGGATCACCGCGGTCGGCGCAGGCTACATCGTCGTCGGAAGCGTCACCGTCCAGGTGCCGGGATGCGCAGTCGTCTCGCTCAATGGCGCCACCGGCTTCGCGGTCGGACAGCGCGCCGAGTACCAGGGTTACAAGACGAGCGGCACGACGGTCGGAACGCAGATCACGATCAACTGATCCGGCGCCGGACCCTGCACGTGATGCCCGACGGTGCGAGCCGTCGGGCTTTTTTTCGCGGTCCGTCGACTGGAGGACTGCGTCGCAGCGACCCCGGCTTGCGGCATTGGCGCGAGGCTTCCTGCCGGATCGCTATTCCATCGCGCAATGAGCGCGCATGCACCAGCGTACCTCCGGTTCTGCGCGAGGCGGATGCCGCGCGCGACGCGGCACGCCCGATGCGACGTCCAACGTCACCCGCACCACGGTGTGACGCAGCGCGTACCTCGATGGTGCGTCGCGCCGCGGCGATGCGGCCGTGCCCGCGCACGGCATGCGGCGTCTCCGGGTCACGACAGCATCGACCCGCACGCTCGGCAAGACTGCGGGCCATCGCTCGCGTTTGGCTCGCTGGCGTCGGGCGCGATCGCGCGCCGCCACGCCCCGCAACGCGTTGGCACGACGCGTGCATCAGCTCGATTCAGATTGGCACGACTTATGCGCCATTTGAATCGAGGCCTTCCAAGCATTGGCAGTGCAGCGAACCCTTCGCCTCGGAAGCGGTCGCGTCCAGATGCCCGGTGTTGCCGCCATCGCCACGTCCTTTATGTGGTTGGCGGATGGGCACGCTGCCACGTGAATCTCCACAAGACCAATAAGGTATGCCGGGAACGGGGCGCGACGCCCTCGCGTCCCTGCTCGCGCGCAACCACCTGATTGGGGCATGACCATGACGACATTGCTGGAGCAGTTCCGTTCCGAGTACTCGGCCACCCGGGACGAGGAAATGAGCCTCGAGGACTATCTCGATCTGTGCAGGCGGGATCCGGGCGCCTACGCGACCGCGGCCGAGCGCATGGTGGCGGCGATCGGCGAACCCGAACTCGTCGACACGCGCAACGATCCCCGGCTTGCCAGGATCTTCGGCAATCGCGTCATCCGGCGCTATCCGGCGTTCCGCGAGTTCTACGGCATGGAGGAGGCGGTCGAGCAGATCGTCGCCTTCTTCAGGCACGCGGCCCAGGGTCTCGAGGAGAGGAAGCAGATACTCTACCTGCTGGGACCGGTGGGCGGAGGCAAGTCGTCGATCGCCGAGCGCCTGAAATCGGTGATGGAGACGCGGCCGATCTACGCGCTCAAGGGCTCCCCGGTCAACGAGTCGCCGCTGGGGCTGTTCGCGCCCCAGCGCTTCGCCGAGGTGCTGGAGAAGGATTACGGCATCCCGCGGCGCTATCTCTCCGGGATCATGTCGCCCTGGGCGATCAAGCGCCTGCAGGAATACGGCGGCGACCTGTCGAAGTTCCGCGTCGTGCGCGTGAACCCGTCGGTTCTGCGCCAGGTCGCGATCACCAAGACCGAGCCCGGCGACGAGAACAACCAGGACATCTCGTCGCTGGTCGGCAAGGTCGACATCCGCAAGCTCGAGAGCCTGTCGCAGAACGACCCCGACGCCTACAGCTATTCGGGAGGGCTCTGCCTCGCCAACCAGGGGCTGCTCGAGTTCGTCGAGATGTTCAAGGCGCCGATCAAGATGCTGCATCCGCTGCTGACGGCGACCCAGGAAGGCAACTTCAAGGGGACCGAGGGGTTCTCCGCGATCCCGTTCAACGGCCTGATCGTCGCGCATTCCAACGAGTCGGAGTGGCACAGCTTCCGCAACAACAAGAACAACGAGGCGTTCCTCGACCGGATCTTCATCGTCAAGGTCCCGTACTGCCTGCGGGTGTCGGAGGAGGTCAGGATCTACGACAAGCTGCTCGCCAATTCGTCGCTCGCCGGCGCGCCCTGCGCGCCGGGAACCCTGGAGATGATGGCCCAGTTCTCGGTGCTGACGCGCCTCAAGGAGCCCGAGAATTCGAGCGTGTACTCCAAGATGCGGGTCTACGACGGCGAGACGCTGAAGGACGTCGATCCCAAGGCCAAGACCCTGCAGGAATACCGCGACTACGCCGGACCCGACGAAGGCATGAACGGGATGTCGACGCGCTTCGCCTACAAGATCCTGTCGGCGGTGTTCAACTACGACCAGGCCGAGATCGCCGCCAACCCGGTGCACCTGATGTACGTCCTCGAGCAGCGGCTCGCCCGCGAGGACCTGCCGGAAGAGACGCGCCGGCGCTACGTCGAGCACATCAAGGGCTATCTCGCCCCGCGCTATGCCGAGTTCATCGGCAAGGAGATCCAGACCGCGTACCTCGAGTCGTACTCCGAATACGGGCAGAACATCTTCGACCGCTACGTGACCTACGCCGACTGCTGGATCCAGGAGGAGGACTACCGCGATCCCGAGACCGGCGAAAGCTTCGACCGCGCGGCGCTCAACGCCGAGCTCGAGAAGATCGAGAAGCCGGCCGGCATCGGCAACCCGAAGGACTTCCGCAACGAGATCGTCAACTTCGTGCTGCGCGCGAGGGCCCACAACGCCGGCCGCAACCCGGCATGGAACAGCTACGAGAAGCTGCGCGAGGTGATCGAGAAGAAGATGTTCAGCAACACCGAGGACCTGCTCCCGGTGATCTCGTTCAACGCCAAGGCTTCCGCCGACGAGCGGGAGAAGCACCAGAACTTCGTGGCGCGCATGGTCGCCAAGGGCTACACGGAGAAGCAGGTGCGCCTGCTCGCCGAGTGGTACCTGCGCGTCCACAAGTCGTCGTGACCCGCGGCTCTCGCGGCGTGTTCGGGAGCCGGCAGCCATGGTGCAACTGATCGATCGGCGCGCGAGCGCGCGCGGGCGCAGCGCCGTCAATCGCGAGCGCTTCCTGCGCCGCTACAAGTCGCAGATCCAGCAGGCCGTCAGGAAGATGGTCGGCGAGCGGCGCCTCGCCGACATGGAGCAGGGCGGCGAGGTGCGCGTCCCCCGGAAGGACATCTCCGAGCCTTCGTTCGGCTTCGGCCAGGGCGGCGACCGTGAGCTGGTGCTGCCGGGCAACCGCGAGTACGTCGCCGGCGACCGGATTCCCCGGCCCGACGGCGCAGGCGGCGGGGGCGGCGCCGGCAACGACGGCGGGGAGGGCGACAGCGAGGACGCGTTCGTCTTCTCGCTGTCGCGCGAGGAGTTCATGCAGATCTTCTTCGACGACCTCGAGTTGCCCCACC
>JBLMVY010000088.1:0-4637 GCA_050256935.1 Candidatus Levyibacteriota bacterium
CCTTCGAGCTCAAGTACTTCTTCGGCAGCCACGTCGCCACCGACACCGGCGGCGCCGCATCGGCGACCGCGATCCGCGCGCTGATCAAGCAGCTGATCGCCGCGGAGAACGCGCGCACGCCCCTGACCGACAGCCGGATCGCCGAGATGCTCGGCGAGCAGGGCATCCTGGTCGCGCGCCGCACGATCGCGAAATACCGCGAGGCGCTGCAGATCCCGCCGGTGAACATGCGCAAGGCGCTTTGACCGAAATTCCGCGATCCGGCCGGCGGTGTCATGAGGGTGGCGCCGCCCCCGCTGTGCCGGCCAGCGAAGCAACGCCATCCACGAAGTCCGAAAGGAGAGCCTCATGAACCTGAACCTCACTGGCAATCACCTCGAGATCACGCCGGCCATCCGCACCTATGTGACGACCAAGCTGGAGCGCGTCACCCGGCATTTCGATCACGTGATCGACGTCAGTGTGGTGCTCTCGGTCGACAAGCTGCAGCAGCGGGTGGAGGCGAACGTGCACGTGCGCGGCAAGGACATCCATGCCCAGAGCATCGAGGCCGACATGTACGCGGCGATCGACGCGCTGGCCGACAAGCTCGATCGCCAGGTGCTGAAGCACAAGGAGAAGCAGAAGGCCCACCGCACCGACGCCGGGGTCGCCGCGCGCTCGGCGACCGGCACCGGAGGGGCGGACTGACCCGGGTCCCGGGAGCGCGGCCGGCGGGCGTCCATGGGCGAGATCGCAAGGCTCCTGCCGGCGTCCAACATCGTGGTCGACCTCGACGTCGCCACCAAGCCGCAGTTCTTCGAGGCGATCGGGCGCCTGCTCGAGGAAAGCGCGGGCCTGTCGCGCAGCCGGGTCGCGGCGAGCCTCGCCGCGCGTGAAAAGCTGGGATCGACCGGGCTCGGCCAGGGCATCGCGATCCCCCACGGCCGGATCAAGGGGCTGACCGACGCCGTCGGCGCTTTCGCCCGCCTGCGCACGCCGATCGCGTTCGACGCGCCGGACGGCAAGGCGGTCGGCCAGCTGTTCGTGCTGCTCGTCCCCGAGCAGGCGACCGACCGCCACCTGCAGCTTCTGTCCGAGCTCGCGCAGATGTTCTCCGACCGCGCGTTCCGCGATCGCCTCGCCACCGCCGCCGACGCCGGCGCGATCGCGGCGCTGTTCGCGCACTGGGAACCCGCGGCCTGAGGCCGCGACGCCGGACCCCAACCCCAGCCGAGGTCAGGATGCGATGCGACAGGTAAGCGTTGCGACGTTTCTGGAGCAGAACCGGGACCGCCTCGGCCTCGTCTGGCTCGCCGGTCGCGACGGCGGCGAACGCGAGCTCGTCGGCGAGAACGAGCTGCGCCCGACGATCGGCCAGGTCGGCCACATGAACCTGATCCATCCGTTCCGCGTCCAGATCCTCGGCGCGGCGGAGATCGGCTACCTGCGGGCATTGCCGCAGGACGAGTTCCAGCGCTCGATCGACCGGCTGTTCACCAGCGAGCTCGCCGCGATCGTCGTCGGCAACGGCGAGACCGTCCCCCAGTACCTGGTCGACGCCTGCGAGCACAACCGGGTCGCCCTGGTCACGTCGCAGCACCCGACGCCGCACATCGTCGACGTCTTCCGCATCTACCTGCAGCGCGTGCTCGCCGAGTCGACGACGCTGCACGGGGTGTTCCTCGACGTGCTCGAGCTCGGCGTGCTGATCACCGGCGCCTCGGCCATCGGCAAGAGCGAGCTCGCGCTGGAGCTCATATCGCGCGGCAACGGCCTGATCGCCGACGACATCGTCGAGCTCTACCGAATCTCGCCCGACACGATCGAGGGCCGCTGCCCGCCCGTGCTGCGCGACTTCCTCGAGGTGCGCGGCATCGGCATCCTGAACATCCGCACGATATTCGGCGAGACCGCGGTGCGCCCGCACAAGCTGCTGCGGCTGATCGTGCACCTCGAGGACCACGGCAACGAGGCGTTCTCCGATCTCGACCGGCTGCAGGTCAACGCCACGTTCCAGGAGGTCCTTTCGGTGCCCATCCGCAAGGTGACGATCCCGGTGGCCGCGGGCCGCAACCTCGCGGTGCTCGTCGAGGCCGCCGTGCGCAACTTCGTGCTCAACCAGCGCGGGATCGACAGCACGAAGGAATTCATCGAGCGCCAGCAGAAGCTGATGAACGAAAGCTGATCCCCCGCGAACGATGGACCTGCTGCTGATCGGTGGCGTATCGGGCTCCGGCAAGAGCGTGGCGCTCGCCGCGTTCGAGGACGCCGGCTACTACACGGTCAACAACCTGCCGGTCCCGCTGGTCGTCGCGACCGCCGACTATCTCGCGCATTCCGGACGGGAGCGCGTCGCCATCGCGCTGGACGTCAAGACCGGCCCCGGGCTGCCGGGTCTCGAGCAGACGATGGCGACGCTGCGCGAGCGCGGCTGGGAGGTGCGCTTCCTCTACCTCGACGCGACGGTCGAGACGCTGGTCAAGCGCTTCTCCGAGACGCGCAGACGGCATCCGTTCTCGAGCGGCGACCGCACCCTGACCGAGGCGATCGAATACGAGCGCGACCTGCTCTCCGACGTGCGCAGGCTCGGCATCACCTTCGACACCAGCGAGCTGCCGGCGGCGGGCCTGCGGGCGTGGATCAAGGACTTCGTCTCGGTCGACCCGTCGAAGCTGACGCTCCAGGTCGGGTCCTTCGGCTTCAAGCACGGCGTGCCGCTCGACGCCGACCTGGTGTTCGACGTGCGCTGCCTGCCGAATCCCCACTACGAGCCGGCGTTGTCGCCGCTCTCGGGCAAGGACGAGCCGGTCGTCCGCTTCCTCGAGGCGATCCCCGAGGTCGAGCGCATGTACGGCGACATCTATCACTTCATCGCGAGCTGGCTGCCCGACTACGCGCGCGACAACCGGAACTACCTGACGGTCGCCATCGGCTGCACGGGCGGCAAGCACCGTTCGGTCTACCTCGCCGAGCGCCTGGCCCGCGCTTTCTCGCGGCGCTATCCGGTGCTGGTCCGGCACCGCGACCTCGACGGGGCCTGACGATGGATGCGCCACGCACGATCACCCTGGCCTTCACCGGGGCCTCCGGGCTGCCGTTCGGATTGCGGCTGCTCGAATGTCTGCTCGCCGCCGGGGTCCGCGTCAACCTCGTCTATTCGCCTGCGGCGCAGATGGTCGCGCGGCAGGAATGCGACCTCACGCTGCCGACCCAGCCGAGGGAAGCCGCACGCACGCTGGGCGAGCGCTACGGCGCGCGCGAGGGCCAGCTCGCCGTCTACGCGCGCGACGACTGGATGGCGCCCATGGCCTCCGGTTCCAACCCCGGCGATGCGATGGTCATCTGCCCGTGCACGATGGGAACGCTGGGCGCGATCGCCAACGGACTCGCCGACAACCTGATCGAGCGCGCCGGCGACGTCATGCTGAAGGAGCGGCGGCCGCTGGTGCTGGTCCCGCGCGAGACGCCGCTGTCGGCGATCCACCTCGAGAACATGCTGACGCTCTCGCGCGCCGGGGCCGTGATCCTGCCCCCGGCCCCCGGTTTCTACACGCGACCGCAATCGATCGGCGATCTCGTCGATTTCGTCGTCGCGCGCATCCTCGACCACGTCGGCGTGCCCAATACGCTGCTGCCCCGCTGGGGCGATGCGCGCGGCGAGCCGCCGCCGACGCGGCGCGCCTGATGCCCGTCGCCCGGGGCGGCCACGCCCGCGAGACGTTCTCGCTGCCGCTGTTCCCGCTGCGCACCGTGCTGTTCCCCGGCGGCCTGCTGCCGCTCAAGGTCTTCGAGCAGCGCTACATCGACATGACCCGTGCGTGCATGCGCGAGGAGCGGCCGTTCGGCGTGTGCCTGGTCACCGAGGGCGAGGAAGTCGCGCGCCCGGGTGCGGCCCCGGTCCGCTTCGCGGCGCTCGGCACGCTGGCGACCATCGTCGATTTCGACATGCCGCAGCAGGGCGTCCTCCACGTCATGGCGCGCGGGGGGACGCGCTTTGGCGTGGCGAGCCACGCGACCGGGCCGTCGGGACTCGTCGTCGCCGAGGTGACGGCGATCCCGCCCGAGCCGGCAATTCCGCTGCCGGAGCGCCACGCGCCGCTCGCGCGCCTGCTGCAGGTCATCGCCGCGCGCATCGGCGCCGGGAATTTTCCGGCCGAGTCGCGCTACGACGATGCCTCGTGGGTCGGCTACCGGCTCGCCGAGCTGCTGCCGCTGCCGCTCGCCATCCGGCAGAACATGCTGGAGATCAACGACGCGGCCGTGAGGCTCGCGGCGCTCGCCCAGTACTGCCAGCGCCAGGGGCTGCTCGAGACCCCGTGAACGGGGATTCGCGGCCGGCGCCACGGCCGACGACCTATAATTCGCCCATCGAACCGACGGACAGCATGCCATGGCAGGTCACAGCAAGTGGGCGAACATCAAGCACAAGAAAGCCGCGACCGACGCGAAGCGCGGCAAGATCTTCACCCGCCTCATCAAGGAAATCACCGTTGCCGCCCGCCTGGGCGGGGGTGACGCATCGGCGAATCCCCGACTGCGCCTCGCCATGGACAAGGCGATGGACCAGAACATGCCGAAGGACACGATCGAGCGCGCGATCAAGCGCGGCTCGGGCGGCCTCGAGGGCGTCAATTACGAGGAGATCCGCTACGAGG
>JBLMVY010000089.1:0-3026 GCA_050256935.1 Candidatus Levyibacteriota bacterium
GTGCCGCCGCCGGTCGCCGCGAAGGCGCGACCCGGGGCGCTGCGCATGGGCATCGTCAAGGTGGCGGCACCTTTCCGCGGCAAGGCTTTCGTCTACCGGATGGGCGATCTGCGGTACCAGACCGACTACTACGTCGAATTCCTGGTCTCGCCCGAGGCGATGCTGACCGAGCAGACGGCGCGGGCGCTCGACCACGCGCGGGTGTTCGAGCGCGTTGCCGAACCGGGCTCGGGGGCGGACGCCGACTGGAGGCTCGACGGATTCGCGTCGGCGCTCTACGCCGACGCGCGCGACCCGTCGCAGGCGCATGCCGAGATCGCCGTCACCTATTACCTCACACGCGCCGGCGGGACCGCGCAGACGCCGGTCTGGACCCGCGACTACCATCGTCGCGTCGCCATGCGCGACGCGACGCCCGGCGCCTATGCCGATGCGCTCAATGCCGCGTTCAGCGACATCGTCGCGGAGCTCGCAAGGGACCTCGCGACGGCGGCGCTGCCGCGCAGTTGACGCGCAGCGTCGGCCCGGAGCGGGCGGCGAGACCGCGTGAGAACCGGATCGGCCGGGCTGGCCGAGCGGTGACCGGGGCGGTCAGCCCGCCAGCCGCGCTTCGAGGTCGTGGGCGCCGGAGGACGTGATCTCCGCGCGCAGGAACTCGCCGGGCGCTGCGTCGGGCGCGTGACGGATGCGCACGACGCCGTCGATCTCCGGAGCATCCGCCGGCGAACGCGCGATCGCGACGCCGTCTTCGACGGCATCGACCAGCACGTCGATCGACTGGCCGATCTTCGCGCTCAGCCTGGCGGCGCTGATGCCGGCCTGGACCGCCATGAACCGCGCGCGGCGTTCTTCCTTGACCTCTTCGGGGATCGGGTCGGACAGGGCGTTGGCGGCCGCGCCTTCGACCGGGGAAGAGGCGAAGCAGCCGACGCGGTCGAGCTGTGCCTCGCGCAGGAACGCGAGGAGCTCTTCGAACTCGCCCTCGGTCTCGCCGGGGAATCCGACGATGAACGTGCTGCGCAACGCGATCGAGGGGCGGGCCTTGCGCCACGCCCGGACGCGGTCGAGGACCTTCTCGGGCGCCGCCGGACGCTTCATCAGGCGCAGGATGCGCGGGCTCGCGTGCTGGAAGGGGACGTCGAGGTAGGCGAGCAGTCCGCGCTCCAGGGGCGTCGCACCCATCAGCGGAACGACATCGTCGACGTGCGGGTAGGGATAGACGTAGTGAAGCCGGAGCCACGCGCCGTGCGAGCGCGCGAGGGCGTCGAGCTCGCGCGCGAGCTCGAGCATCCGCGTCTTCAGCGGACGCCCCTGCCAGAAGCCGGTGCGATAGCGGACGTCGACGCCATAGGCGCTGGTGTCCTGCGACACGACGAGCAGCTCCTTCACCCCCGCGCGCAGCAGGCGCTCGGCCTCGCCGAGGACCTCGCCGATCGGGCGCGACTCAAGGTCGCCGCGCATCGACGGGATGATGCAGAACGTGCAGCGGTGGTTGCAGCCTTCGCTGATCTTCAGGTAGGCGTAATGCCGGGGCGTGAGCTTGATGCCCTGGGGCGGGACGAGGTCGACGAACGGATCGTGGGGCTTGGGCAGATGGGCGTGCACCGCCGCCATCACTTCCCCGGTGGCATGCGGGCCGGTGACGGCGAGGACCCTGGGATGCGCCTCGCGCACGAATACGCCGCCGTCCTTGGCGCCGAGGCAGCCGGTGACGATCACCTTGCCGTTCTCGTCGAGGGCCTCGCCGATCGCATCGAGGGACTCGGCGACCGCCGAATCGATGAAGCCGCAGGTGTTGACCACGACGAGATCGGCGCCGGCGTACGACGGTGCGATCGCGTAACCCTCGGCGCGCAGCTGGGTCAGGATCTGCTCGGAATCGACCAGCGCCTTCGGGCAGCCGAGCGAGACGAAACCCACGCGCGGGGCGTCGGGAACGGGGCGTTTGCGGGGCGCAGGCATGCGGGTCGGTCAGGCGTTGGTCGGGAACACGCGGCGGCACGCCTGGCCGCGGTGCAGCAAGAATCGATCGTTTTTTCCGATGTTGCGGCGCAAGGCCCGCGCCGCAAGGGGTCAGCGCTTGCTTTCGTCCGGCGGCGGGGACGGCGGCGTGCCGAACGCGGGGAACTGGAACGCGGAGAACATGCCGCGCGTCTGGTCCTGCATCCGCTGCTGCATGTCCATGAACAGCTTGGCGCTCTGCTCCAGGTAGTTGCCGAGCATTCCCTGCATCGCCGGCGCCTGCATCTGCATGAACTGCTTCCACAGTTCCGGCGTCAGCATCATCTTGTCGCCGTAGACCTGCTTGGCCTGCTCCTGCAGCTTCTTCTGGATCGCGAGGAAGGCCTGGACGTTCTGCTCGATGTACTGGCCGATGATCGTCTGCTGCGCGCTGCCGTAGAAGCGGATCATCTGCACCAGCATCTCCGAGCTGAACATCGGCACGCCGCCGGATTCCTCGTCGAGGATGATCTGCAGCAGGATCGAGCGCGTCAGGTCCTCGTTGGTCTTCGCATCGACGACACGAAACTCCACGCCGTCCATGACCATCTGCTTGACGTCGGCGAGGGTGATGTAGCCGCTGTTGGCGGTGTCGTAGAGCCGGCGGTTCGGGTACTTCTTGATCATGCGGATGTCGGACGTCATCGCGGGCTCCACCGAGGATTCCGGGAATTATAACCCCCTGATTTTTAGGATGTTTGGATTTTCCGATCTTCCCATGCTGCGACGCACAAAAAAGACTTGACTTGACGTCATCCCGTCCCTACAATTGGTTTTGTGCGGTGCAGCAAAGCGGGTGCCGGGAATGCCGGCCGACGCGATGCGGGGACACCAATCGGGGCGGGGGCGGCGATGGGTACCGGGTCCTGCCAATGGGCAACGTCGGGCAACGAGCCCGACCCGACAGAGGACACGTCATGTACAACGCAACCGAACAATTCGCAGCACTGAATCAGGCCGGCGTTTCCAACGCCGTCAAGCTGGCGTCGCTGTCGATCGCCAACACCGAGAAGCTCGTCCAGCTC
>JBLMVY010000090.1:0-17041 GCA_050256935.1 Candidatus Levyibacteriota bacterium
CCAGCCGGGTCGCGAAATGCGCGACGAACAGGGGATTCGCTTCCAGGTTCTCGCTGCGGCAGCGAAACGCGTTCTGGTACGCCGCCAGGTTGTGGACGTCCAGCGTGACCACGCAGTCGACGCCGACCGCCTCGAACATCTGCGCGACGTAGCGCGTGGACACCGGGTCGCGCGACTTGGACTTTCGATCCTTGCGCGCATACGCGAGGTAGGGCACGACGGCGGTCACCCTCGCGGCCGACGCGTCCCTCAGCGCGCCGAGGAAGAGCAGCAGGCGCACCAGCTTGTCGTTGACGCTCTGCCGCGGGTCGGCATGCAGCGACTGGACGACATAGACGTCGCGGTCGCGCACGCTGACGAGCGGCCTCGCCTTGTGCTCGCCGTCCTCGAATTCGCGCTCCTCGTGCGCCTCGAGCCCCACGCCGAGCGCCTGCGCGACCGCCGCGCCGAACTCCCGGCTGGCATTCAGCGCGAAGACGGCCAGACGGCCATGGATCATACTTGTCCCCAGAGCAAACCACCCGAAGGCGGGAACGCGATTCGCGCTCGCTGCGCGATCGCCGCCACGAACCGATGAGCCACTACGACGCATTCAACGGCGATGCCGACGGCATCTGCGCGCTGCATCAGCTGCGCCTCGAGGCGCCGCAGGAATCCACGCTGGTCACCGGCGTCAAGCGCGACATCGCGCTGCTTGGACGCGTCGCCGGGCAAGCCCGCGCCGGCGACACGGTGACCGCCCTCGACATCTCGCTCGAGGTCAATCGAGCGCCGCTGTGCGCACTGCTCGACCGCGGCGTGCGCGTCGATTATTTCGATCACCATTATGCAGGCGAGATCCCCGCGCATCCGGGCCTTCGCGCCCTGATCGATCCCGCGCCCGACGTGTGCACCGGCATCCTGGTCGATCGCCACCTGGGCGGACGACAGCGCATCTGGGCGATCGTCGCGGCGTTCGGCGACAACCTCCCCGACGCGGCCGTGGCGCTCGCGCGGGACCCGGGCCCGGGGCGCCCCGGCGCGCCAGCGCCTTCCGCCGAGCAGCTTCGCGCGCTGCGCGAGCTTGGCGAAACCCTCGCCTACAACGCCTACGGCGACACCGAGGCCGACCTGATCTGCCACCCGGCGGAGCTCTACCGGACCCTCAGCCGCTACGCCGACCCGTTCGCGTTCATCCGCGACGAGCCGCTGCGCGCGGCGATCGAGCGCCGCCGCGTCGAGGACCTGTCGCTGGCGCAGACGACCGCGCCCCTGGCGAGCCTCGGCGGCGCGACCGTGTACCTGCTGCCCGATGCGCCATGGAGCCGCCGGGTGCGCGGCGCGTTTGCCAACGAACTCGCGAACCGCGCCCCCGATCGCGCGCACGCGCTTCTCACCCGCGACGACCGGGGCGGTTACATGGTCAGCCTGCGCGCACCGCTGGCGCGGCCGACCGGCGCCGACGCGCTTTGCCGCAGGTTCGAGAGCGGCGGTGGGCGCCGCGGCGCAGCCGGCATCAATCACCTGCCGCAGGACGGATTGCCGGAGTTCCTGCGCGAACTCGAGCGCGCCTGGCCGTGACCGCCGCGGCCTGCGTCTGACGACGGCGATGCCCTGGACTGCGCAGCGGTACCCGCCCGCCATGCAGCACCTGCCTGCCGAAGTGCGCCTCAAGGCCATTGAAATCGCGAATGCGATGCTCGACGAAGGTTACGAGGAAGGCATGGCGATCCGCGTGGCGATCGCGACGGCGAAGAAATGGGCGGCGGGCCGCGACGTCGATGGCTGGGCCTGATGCCGCCGGACAGCGCAATGGCGCCAGGCGTCACGGGCTTGGGCCCGCACCCGGGGTCCCCGCAGACTGCGCCGCGGCAGTGCGCAGCACGTCGATGACCTCGCTGTCGTCGACCTGGCCGAAGGTCATGTAGAACTGGCCGACGGCGAAGAACGCGTCGGGGGTCTGCAGGACGACGACCTCGTCGGCGTAGCTTCTGACCTTCGCGATCGCCTCGTGCGAGGCGACCGGGACGGCGCAGATCAGCCGCGCGGGCTTGCGCTCGCGCAATGCGTGGAGGGCGGCGATCATGGTCGCGCCCGTCGCCAGTCCGTCGTCGACGACGATGACGACGCGGCCCGCGGGGTCGAGCGGCGGCCGATTCGGCGTGTACTGCGACCGCCGCCTGCGGATGGTCGCGAGCTCCTCGGCGACCTGCGCCTGCACATAGGCCTTCGAGCCCCCCGCCATCTCGGCGTAATCGGCGACATAGACCCAGCCGGTCTCGTCGACCGCGCCGATCGCGAACTCCGGATTCCCCGGCGCATGCAGCTTGCGCGTCAGCACGACGTCGAGCTCACCGCCCAGGCGTTGCGCGACGACGCTGCCCATCGGCACCGCGCCGCGGGGAATTGCCGCGATCAGCGGCCGGTGTCCGCGCCACTTGGCCAGCGCGTCGGCGAGCTGCCCTGCCGCGTCGATGCGATCCCGGAAATACATTGCACTGCCCCCGCTCTGGATGCCGCCGGCGCCCGGTCACGCGATGACGCGATTGCGCGGCCGGGCCCGTAGCGTCAATGTTCGGCGGTCCCGGCGCCCGCCGGGTTGACCGGGGTCAAGCTTGACTCGGGTCGAGTGACCTGCCGGCGGCGTGATGCGCGGCGATGTAGCCGAAGGTCATCGCCGGTCCCAGGGTGATGCCGCCGCTGGGGTAGCGCCCACCCATGACGCTCGCCATGTCGTTGCCGCAGGCGTACAGACCCGCGACCGGCCGGCCGTCCCCTCCGAGGACGCGCGCCTGCGCGTCGCAGCGCAGACCGGCGAAGGTGCCGAGGCTCCCCGGCACGACCCTGACCGCGTAATACGGCGGCGTCCGGATCGGCGCCACGCAGGGATTGGGCGCCTGCGACGCATCGCCCTGCACGCGGTTGTAGGGCGTCGCGCCGCGCCCGTATGCCGGATCGCGCCCTTCGCGCGCGCCCGCGTTCCACGCCTCGACGGTGGCCTCGAGTCCCTGCGCATCGATGCCGCAGGCGCGCGCGAGGCCGCCGATGCTGTCGGCGCGCGCGAGGTACCCCGAGCGCAGCGACCTCGTGAGCGGCATCGGCGCCGGCTTCGCATGGCCCAGGCCGTAGCGCCGAATGAAGCGGTGGTCGCAGATCAGCCACGCCTCGACCGGGTCCCCGCCGGCGCGGGACGTCGCTTCGAACAGCTGGGTCATGAAATCGTAGTAGGAATCGGCTTCGTTGGCGAAGCGCTGCCCGTCGCGGGTCACCGCGATCAACCCTGGCTTCGCCCGCTCGATCAGGTGCGGGAAGTTGCCCACCGACCCGTCGCGGCGCCGGACGAGCGACACCGGCGCCCAGCCCGCGGCGGCAGCCAGGCCCGTTTCGACGACACCGCCGGCGGTCTCGCCCAGGCGCAGGCCGTCGCCGGTGGCCGAGGGCACGGCGGCCGACCAGTGCTCGCGGCCGGTGGGCGCATGCGCGAACAGCTCGCGCTTGCGCGTGGGGTCGTGCGGGAATCCGCCGCAGGCGAGCACCACGCCCCGGCGCGCATGGATCTCGACCTCGCCCCGGGGCGTGGCGACCACGGCCCCGGTGACCCGGCCCGCCTCAACGCGGAGGCGCACGACCGGGGTCGACACCCGCAGCTCGACGCCGCGATCGAAGGCCGACTTGGCGAGGCGCGCGACCAGCGCGTTGCCGTTGACCAGCCGCATGCCGCGTCCGTGCAGCGCGAGGTCCAGGAAGTGCCTGGCGACGCGACGCGACACGTGGATGAACGAGCGCCACGATCGCGTCGCGTTCAGGAAATGGCGCAGGTCCGCGCCCGCGGCGATGCCCATGCCCCAGGGGGCGATCAGGTCCAGTGGCGGCCGCAGCTGCGCCAGCCGCGGCCCGAGCTCGCGCGCGTCGAAAGGCGCGGCGCACACCGATCGCCCGCCTTCGAGCGCCCCGGGGCTCGCGCCGTGGAAATCGGGAATCGCGTTGCCGTCGATGAACGCGAGCGAGGTCTGCGACTGGAAGAACTCGACCATCCGCGGCCCCTGCGCGAGGAACGCGTCGATGCGCGCGGCGTCGTAGTGGTCGCCGAGCTCGTGGCGCAGGTAGGTCCGCGGACCCTCGGCGTCCTCGCCGATTCCCGCGGCAACGGCGAGCGGATTGCGCGGTACCCACATCCACCCGCCGGACCACGCCGTCGTTCCGCCGTAGACGGGTTCCTTTTCGACGACGATCACCGCAAGGCCCAGCGCGGCCGCGGTCACTGCCGCGGAGAGGCCGCCCGCCCCCGAACCCACGACCAGCAGGTCGCAGACCTCGGTGCCGGCCGTCGGTGCGCCCGGGGTCGTCACGGCCGGGGCGCAGCGCCCGCAAGCAGGTAGTCGACCATCAGCGCCGACACGCCCTCGAACATCCCGGTCCCACCCTGCGTACTGCAGCCGATGCGCCGCGCGGCTTCGAGCAGCGGGGTCACCGCAGGCCGTGTGATGACATCGGCGACGAACATGCGCGCGTCGAGGCCCTGCGCCCGCACCGGACAGGGATCGCCTTCGCGCATCCCCGAGGGCGTCGCGTTGACCACCAGCGTGAAGCCGGACGGTTCGGGTGAGCCCGCCTGCACCCGACCCGGATAGCGGTCGGAAAGGCGCAGGATCAGGGCGTCACGGCGCGCCGCGTCGCCGTCGTGGACCGCAAGCGTCGCCACCCCCGCCTCGAGCAGCGCGAGCCCGATGGCCGAGCCGGCGCCCCCGGCGCCGGCGAGCAGCGCCCGCTGTCCTTCCGGCCGGCAGCCTGCGGCGCGAAGACCGGCGACGAAACCCTCGCCGTCGAGCTGATCGCCGTGCCAGCTGCCATCGGGATTGCGCCGCAGGGTGTTGACCGCGCCGAGGAAATGCGCGCGCTCGGTGGCCGTCGCGCACAGCCGGTAGACGGCGAACTTGTGCGGAACGGTGACGATGATGCCGTCGAAGTTCCTCGCGAGGCTGACGCCGCGGATGAATCCCTCGACGTCGGCGGCCGTCACGTGGATCGGCACGCAGATCGCGTTGCGTCCCCGGGCGTTGAGGGCGCGGGTGACGCCCGCCGGCGATTTCACCTGCGCGATCGGGTCTCCGACGATCGCGATGACCCGCGTTTCGCCGCTCAGGGTCGCATAGCTGTCCATGAACGTTCCTGTCCTTTGCTCAATCGTTGGCGTTGGTGTCCGGCCCGCGTCCCAGCTGCATGGCGCCCGGCGGTCGCGCCGCGCATTCAGCCGGCGCCGCCGGCGCGCCGTGCCGCATCGCGACCCGCGAGGTAGGCGAAGACGAGCCCGGGACCGAGGGTGATCCCGGGGCCGGCGTACACGCCGCCCATGATCGACTGCATGTCGTTCCCGACCGCGTAGAGGCCGTCGATCGGATGCCCTTCCCCGTCGAGCACCCGCGCCATCGCATCGGTCGCGAAACCGGTCGAAGCACCGATGTCTCCCGGGTAGAGGCGCAAGGCGTAGAACGGCGCGCGCAGGAGGGGACCGATGCAGGGGTTCGGACCGTCGTACGACGCATCGCCGAGGTTGCGCTGGTAGGCGGTCGTGCCGCGCTGGAAATCGGCATCGACGCCCGTGCTCGCGAACGCGTTGTAGCGCGCCACCGTCCGCGCGAGGCTGGCGGCGTCGATCCCCAGCTTGCGCGCGAGCTCGTCGATGCCGCCCGCCTGCACCAGGTAGCCGTCGGCGATGAACGGCGCGAGGCCCTTGCCGCCGGGTCGCACGATTCCCATGCCGTATTTGCGCAGGGCATCGGCGTCGGCGATCAGATACGCAGGGATCGCCTGGGGCCGCTGCTGCATCGCCAGGCCGAACTGGTGGTAGGAGGTCGCCTCGTTGACGAACCGGCGGCCGGTGCCGTCGACGGCGATCATCCCGGGCTTGCCGCGATCCATCAGGAAGTGCGGAAACACCGCGGTGCTGCCGTCGGCGCGCCTGCGCATCGACACCGGCGCCCAGAACGCGGGGCTCGCCCCGCCGCTGCCGTAGTGCGCGCCCAGCGCCTCGACCAGGTCGTGCATGCGCCCGGTGTGGCCGGGAGCGCCCGGGCACCATGCGATGTCGGCGCCGGGCAGCAATGCCGCACGCCGCGCGGGGTGGCGGTTGAATCCCCCGGTCGCCAGGACGAGCCCGCCGCGCAGCGCGACGCGGCGCCGCGCACCGCGCTGGACCAGCGTCAGGGCGCGGATCCGTCCGCCCTCGGCGTCGATGCCCTCGACCGCCGTCTCCATCGCCAATCCCGCGTTGGGCCGCAATGCGAGCGAATGCAGCAGGCGTGCGGCGAGCGCGTTGCCCATCACCAGGCGGGTCCCGCGCGGATGGCGGAGGCGGTCGCGCGCATGTTGCGAGAGTAGACGCAGCGAATGCCGCAGCGAAGCGAGCGATCTCGTCACGCGCAGCAGGTGGAAGATGTCATTGCGGTCGACCATCATCCCGGAGAGCACGGTGAACTCCGGAATCGGCGGACGCAGCAGCTGAAACAGCGCTCCGAGCTTGCGCCCGTCGAAAGGCAGCGGCTCGAGCGCGCGGCCCTTGACCGTCGAGCCGGGAAGCTCGCTCAGGTAGTCCGGATGCAGCGGGTAGGCGCGATACCGGACCTCGGAATTCGCCTCGATGTGCGCGACCGCAGCCGGTCCATGCGCGATGAACGCGCGCCGCATCGCCTCCGGACTCCGGTCGCCGATCGCGCCGGCGAGGTAGCGGGCGGCGTCTTCCGCGCCGTCGGTCGCGCCGACCGCCGCTGCGTGGGGGGTGCCGGGGATCCAGGTCGTCCCGCCCGACCACGCGGTCGTTCCCCCGACACGCTGCGTATGCTCGACCAGCAGCACGCTCGCGCCCTCGATCGCCGCGCAGAGGGCAGCCGTCATGCCCGCGCCGCCGGCGCCGATCACCACCACGTCGTAGGCGTTCTCCGTCTCCGGGAGTCCCGAAAGCTCGACCAGCATCCTTCCCCCATCGCCGATTCCCGCAGCGGCGCTGACGACACCCTATGCGCATCCAGGACATTCGGCAATGCAATCAATATAATCATGGTCATTGCGTTTTTTCATGTCGCCCCCGGAAGATGGCCGACGCGCTGCCGGATCCCAAGCTGCTGCTGCTGTTCGAGGCGATGTACCGCACGCGCAGCGTCACCCGGGCCGCGGAAGCGCTGGGCCAGGAGCAGCCGACGGTGAGCATCTGGCTCGCCAAGCTCCGCAGGCAGTTCGACGACCCGCTGTTCGTGCGCACCTCCGCGGGCATGCAGCCGACGCCGCGCGCCGAGGCCATGGTCGAGCCGGTGCAGCAGGCGCTGGCCCGCCTGCGCGCGATCGGCGAGCGGGCGCCGGGCTTCGAGCCCTCGACGACCGGGCGGCGCTTCCGCCTGGCCATGACCGATGCATCGCACATCACGATGCTGCCGCGCCTGCTGGCGGAGCTGCGGCGCACGGCGCCGCGGGCCTCGCTCGACATCGGCTACATCGGCAGCGCGACGCCGCGCGACCTGGAATCGGGCGCGGTCGACCTGGCGCTGGGCTTCCTCCCCGACCTCGGCTCCGGGTTCCATCAGCAGACGCTGTTCATGCAGGATTTCGTCTGCCTGGTCAGCGCCAGCCACCCGCGGGTCCGCCGGACGCTGACGCTGCGCCAGTTCGAGGAGGAAGCGCACGTCGGCCTGTCGCTCGAGGGCACCGGGCATGCGATCGTCGAGCGGATGGTCGAGAGGAGTCAGCTGCGGCGGGGCGAGTCGCTGCGGCTGCCGGGTTTCCTCGGCCTGGCGGCCGTCGTGTCGACGACCGACCTGGTCGCCACCGTGCCACGCCAGATCGGCGAGACCCTGGTCCGCAACGAGTCGCTGCGCCTCTTCGAATGCCCGATCCGTATCCCGCGCTACGCGGTCAAGCAGCACTGGCATGCCCGCTTCCACCACGACCCCGGCCACCGGTGGCTTCGCGGCAGGTGCGCGGGCCTGTTCTCCGAGACCGGAGCCCGCGCCCGACGCGCGCCGCGGCCGGGCGATCGCGCCGGGGGATGATCCAGATCAGCCTGCCGAGACCCGGCCCGCCCTATGCTCGCCGCCATGCCGACCCCATCCGCTCGACCCGGAAGCCCTGCAGCCGACGGCCGTGACGGCGATCCCGCGTGGTCGCAGGCTCCGCTTGCACGGCTCATCGGCGAGCTCGGCAGCCGCGCGACCGGCCTCACCTCCGTGGAAGCGCGGCGGGCCCTCAAGCGCCACGGACGCAACACCCTGCGCGACATCACCGATCGCCCGCTGATCCTGCAGTTTCTCTCCCGCTTCCGCAATCCGCTGGTGCTGATCCTGATCGCGGCCAGCGGCATCTCGGCGCTGACCGGCGACGTCGCGAGCTTCGCGATCATCGCCGGGATGGTGGTGCTGTCGGTCGTCCTCGACTTCGTGCAGGAATACCGCGCCGGACAGTCGGCGCACCGCCTGCGGCAATCGGTGCAGCTGCGCGCCCGCGTGCTGCGCGACGGCGTCGCCCGGGACCTGCCCACCGTGCAGATCGTTCCCGGCGACGTGGTGCTGCTCGCCGCCGGCAGCCTCGTGCCCGCGGACGGACGCCTGCTCGCCGCGCGCGACCTGTTCGTCAACCAGGCGCTGCTGACCGGCGAATCCTATCCGGTCGAGAAGCGCGCCGGCGAGCTGGCCGAGCAGCCGCGCGATCTCGCCGCGGCCGTCAATGCGCTGTTCATGGGAACGTCGGTGGTCAGCGGAACCGCCGAGCTCGTCGTCTGCCGCACCGGGCGCGCGACCGCGCTGGGGGAGATCGCGCACACCCTGAGCCTCGAGCCGCCGCCGACCGATTTCGAGATCGGCACCCGGCGCTTCGGGATGCTGATCATGCGCCTCACGGTGCTGATGGTGCTGTTCGTGCTGATGGTCAACACGATCACCCACAAGCCGCTGCTCGACTCCTTCCTGTTCGCGATCGCGCTGGCCGTCGGCCTCACGCCGGAGCTGCTGCCGATGGTCATCTCGGTGACCCTCTCGCGCGGCGCCCTGGAGATGGCCAAGAAGCGCGTCATCGTCAAGCGCCTGGCCTCGATCCAGAACCTGGGGTCGATGGACGTGCTGTGCACCGACAAGACGGGAACGCTGACCGAGGGAAGCATCGTCCTCGAGCGCCACGTCGACGCGCTGGGTCGCGACAGCCCGCAGGTGCTGACGCTGGCCTGCATCAACAGCCGCTTCGAGACCGGATTGAAGAGCCCGCTCGACGACGCGATCCTCGCCCACGGGAACATCGACGTCGGCCGATGGCGCAAGGTCGACGAGGTTCCCTTCGATTTCGAGCGCCGCCGCGTGTCGGTGCTGGTCGACGACGGGCGCACGCGGATGCTGGTCGTCAAGGGCGCACCGGAGGACATCCTGGCGCTGTCGACCCATTACCAGACGGATCCGGCCGGGGGCGTGCTCGCCTGGGACGCCGCCGCGCTCGAGCAGGCCCGCCGCCAGCTCGAGCTCCTGGGCAACCAGGGACTGCGCTCGCTGGGCATCGCCTACCGCAGCGTCGAGCCCGATCGCGAGCACGCCGCGGTCAGCGACGAGGCGGGGCTGGTCTTCGCGGGATTCGCGGCCTTCCTCGATCCACCGAAAGCGGGCGCGTCGAAGGCGATCGCGGCGCTGGTCGCGGACGGCATCGCCGTCAAGATCCTGACCGGCGACAGCGAGCTCGTGACCCAGTACATCTGCCGGCAGATCGGGCTGCGCGTGGACGGCGTGCTGACAGGCGCCGACGTCTCGAAGCTCGGCGATCCGGCGCTGCAGGCGCGGGTGGACGGCGTCAACCTGTTCTGCCGGGTCAATCCCGCCCAGAAGAACCGGATCCTGCTGGCGCTCAAGGCCCGCGGCCGGGTGGTCGGCTATCTGGGCGACGGGATCAACGACGCCCCGGCGCTGCACTCGGCCGACGTCGGCCTGTCGGTCGACACCGGCGTCGACGTCGCCAAGGACGCGGCCGACCTCATCCTGACGAAGCGCGACCTGCACGTGCTGCACGACGGGGTCGTCGAGGGCAGGCGCACCTTCGCCAACATCCGCAAGTACCTGATGATGGGCACCAGCTCGAACTTCGGCAACATGTTCAGCATGGCGGGCGCATCGCTGTTCCTGCCCTTCCTGCCGATGCTGCCGACGCAGATCCTCCTGAACAACATCCTCTACGACCTGTCGGAGGTCGCGATTCCCTTCGACCGCGTCGACGCGGCGGAGCTCTCGGCGCCGCAGAAGTGGGACCTGCACCTGCTGCGCCGCTTCATGTGGATCGTCGGTCCGGTCAGCTCGCTGTTCGACTTCCTGACCTTCTGGGTGCTGCTCGCCGTCCTGCACGCCGACGAGACGCTGTTCCAGACCGGATGGTTCATCGAGTCGCTGGCAACGCAGGTGCTGGTGATCTTCGTCATCCGCACCCGCGGGAATCCGTTCGCGAGCACCGCGCATCCGGCGCTGGTCGCGAGCTCGCTCGCCGTCGTCGCGGTCGCGATCGCCCTGCCCTTCACCGGGCTCGGCCGCTACTTCGGCCTGCAGGCGCCTCCGTTGGAGTTCTTCGTGATTCTCGTCGCGCTGACCTGCGCCTACCTCGCACTGGTCGAGGTCATCAAGCGCATGTTCTACGCCAGGCTCTCCGCCCGCGGGTGACCGGTCCCGAGCGAGCCGCCGTCAGGCCTGCAGGTCGACGCGCTCGAGATGCTCGGGCACCGTGCAGCGCCAGCCCAGGGATTCCTCGACGTGCAGGCGCATCGCGTCGGCGGCGACGGGCTCGCCGTGGGTGACGAAGGTCCGCCGCGGCGCTTGCGGGAAGGCGCGCATCCATTCGACGAGCTCCGCATGGTCGGCGTGCGCCGACATCGAATCGAGCTGCGCGACCTCCGCGCGCACCGGCACGTACTCGCCGAACATCTTGATCTCGGTCGCGCCGTCGACCATCGCGCGGCCGCGCGTCCCTGCCGCCTGGTAGCCGGCGAACAGGATCGTGTTGCGCGCATCCGGTGCGAACGCGCGCAGGTGATGCAGCACGCGGCCGCCCGTCGCCATGCCGCTGGCGGCGATGATGACCCGCGGCCACGCGCCCTCGTTGAGCGCCTTCGACTCCTCGACGCTGTTCACGAACTTCGCCGCATTGCGCATCGCGTGCGTCTGCTCCGCGGTCAGCCGATGCTCGCTGCGGTACTGCTCGTACAGCCAGGTGACGTCGGATGCCATCGGGCTGTTCAGGTAGACGGGCAGGCTCTCGGGGATGCGCCGGTCCGCCTTCAGCCGATGGATCAGGTAGAGCAGCGTCTGCGCCCGCGCGACCGCGAACGACGGCACGAGGACGATGCCGCCGCGCGCAATCGTGCGGCGGATCACGTCGGCGAGCTCGTCCGCCGCGTCGACCGCGGAGTGGCGCCGGTCGCCATAGGTCGACTCGACGACCAGGTAGTCGACCGCGGGTGCGGCTGCCGGCGCGCGCATGATGGGGTCATCGGGCCGCCCGACGTCGCCGCTGAACAGGATGCTGCGTCCCTCGGCGGTCACGACCGCCATCGCCGCGCCCAGGATGTGGCCCGCGGGCAGGAAACGCACTCGCACCCCTGTCACCGGCTCGAATTCGCGCTCGAAGCGCTCCGCCTGGATCCGCTGCAGCGCGCGTCCGGCGTCCTCGGCGGTGTACAGCGGAAGCGCAGGTCGATGCTTCGAGTAGCCGTACCGGTTCGCGCGCTCCGCCTCCTCCTCCAGCAGATGCGCGCTGTCCGGCAGCAGGATCTCGCACAGCGCCTGGGTGGCGTCGGTGCAGTGGATCCTGCCCTTGAAGCCGTCGCGGACGAGCAACGGCAGGTTGCCGCTGTGGTCGAGATGGGCGTGGGTCAGCACGACCGCGTCGATCGACGCGGGATCGACCGGAAACGGCGCCCAGTTGCGCAGGCGCAGCTGCTTCAATCCCTGGAACAGCCCGCAGTCGACGAGCAGGCGCTTGCCCGCCACCTCGAGCAGGTAGCGCGAACCGGTGACCGTCCCGCTCGCGCCGAAGAAACCGATCTGCATCCGCAATCCCCGATTCCTGCGTTGACCCACGTCAAGCGGCTTGGCGCCTGCCTGTCGTATGATCCGACGATGAAGGCACGTCCGCTGCGCTCCCGGCACTGGCTCGCCGCTGCCGCATTCGTCGGCGGCGCCTCCATCGCCTGCATCGCGCATGCACAGGACGAGCGCGCGATCGCGTTGCTGCATCAGTATAAATGCTATGTCTGCCACGCCGACCGCGAGACCAAGACCGGCCCGGCGTACGCGGACGTCGCCGCGTGGTACGAAGGCGTTGCCGGCGCGAAGTCCCGTGTCGCCGCGGTGATCAGGAAGGGCGCGCATGGCGGCGGCCCGTGGCACATGCCTCCGCACCCCGAGGTCTCCGAGGCCGATGCCAGGACGATGGCGCACTACATCCTGTCGGTGCGACGCTGACGCATTGCGCGCCGTGAACCCCGGCCCCGGACCCGACATCGCCGTGGCCCGCCGATGAACCGGCCGCTCTCCGAATTCACCGCCGGCGGACTGTCAGCCGCCGAGGCGGCCGCCAGGTTCGCATCCGACGGACCGAACGAATTGCCGTCGGCGCGCCCGCTCGGCCTGATCGCGATCGCGTTGCAGGTGCTGCGCGAGCCGATGTTCCTGCTGCTGATCGGCGCCTGCGCGATCTATCTGCTCCTCGGCGACATCCGCGAAGCCGCGGTGCTGTTCATGTCGGTGTTCGTCGTCATGGGCATCACCTTCTTCCAGGAGCGCAAGACGGAGCGCGCGCTCGAGGCGCTGCGCGAGCTGGCGAGCCCGCGCACGCAGGTGCTGCGCGACGGGCACTGGAAGACCGTCGCCGGACGCGAGGTCGTCATGGGCGACGTCATCATGGTGAGGGAAGGCGATCGCGTTCCCGCCGATGCGCTGCTCATGTCGGCGAACAACGTCACCGCCGACGAGTCGCTGCTGACCGGGGAGTCGGTGCCGGTGCGCAAGCGCGCCGTGGCGGCAGGCTCGAGCCGGCTCGCACCCGAGCACCCGGGCGGAGACGACCTGCCCTTCGTCTATTCGGGATCGCTGGTGACCTCGGGCCAGGGGATCGCGCAGGTCACCGCGATCGGCGCGCGCACCGAGCTCGGCAGGATCGGCAAGGCGCTGGAGACCCTCACCCCCGAGCCCAGTCCGATCCAGATCGAGACGCGACGCGCGATCGTGATCTTCGCCGCCATCGGGCTCTCGCTGTGCGCGCTGGTGACGGTCCTGTTCGGCCTGCTTCGCGGCGATTGGCTGAACGGCCTGCTCGCGGGGATCACGCTGGCGATGGCGAACCTGCCGGAGGAGTTTCCGGTGGTGCTGACGGTCTTCCTCGCACTCGGCGCGTGGCGCATCTCCCGACGGGGCGTGCTGACGCGCCGCGCCCCGGCGATCGAGACCCTGGGCGCGACGACCGTGCTGTGCGTCGACAAGACCGGCACGCTGACCGAGAACCGGATGGCGGTGCGCAGGCTGTGGGCGAACGGGCGCGAGATCGACCTGCAGGCCGCGGACACCGACGCGCTGCCCGAGCTGCTCGAGCTCAGCATCCTGGCCAGCGAGCGCGCACCGTTCGACCCGATGGAGCGGGCCTACCGCGAGCTCGCGCGCCAATGGTCGCCCGACGCCGTCGTCGAGCTCGACAACCATACGCTCGCCCACAGCTATGCGCTCACACCCGAGCAGCTTTCGGTCGCCTACATCTGGCGGCCGCGCGACCGCGACACCCACGTCGTCGCGGCCAAGGGTGCGCCGGAGGCGATCATGGACCTCTGTGCGCTCGATCAGGGCAAGCGCGGCGAGATCCAGGCCGAGGTCGCGAGAATGGCCGCCGACGGGTTGCGCGTGCTGGCGGTCGCCCGCGGCGACGTGACGCCGGCGCCCGAGGGATCGCGCTGGCCGGCAGGCCAGCGTGAGCTCAAGCTCTCGTTCGTCGGCCTGACCGGCCTCGCCGATCCCGTCCGCACCGACGTGCCGGCAGCGCTGGCGCAATGCTACGGGGCCGGCATCCGCACGGTGATGATCACCGGGGACTACCCGGGCACGGCCCGCGCGATCGCCCACCAGATCGGGCTTGCGAATCCCGAGATGGTGACCACCGGCGCCGAGCTCGCGGCGATGCCGGAACCGCAGCTGCGCGAGCGCGTCGCCCGCTGCAACGTCTTCGCCCGCGTGGTTCCCGAGCAGAAGCTGCGACTGGTCGAGGTCCTGAAGGCCAATGGCGAGACCGTCGCGATGACCGGCGACGGCGTCAACGACGCGCCGGCGCTCAAGGCTGCGCACATCGGGGTCGCGATGGGCAGGCGCGGCTCCGACGTCGCGCGCGAAGCGGCGTCGCTGGTCCTGCTCGAGGACGACTTCGGCTCCATGGTCGAGGCGGTCAGGCTGGGGCGCAGGATCTTCGACAACATCCAGAAGGCAATGCGCTACATCGTGGCCGTGCACGTTCCGACCGCGGGCATGGCGCTGCTGCCGCTGCTGTTCGGCTGGCCGCTGGTCCTCTACCCGGTCCACATCGTGTTCCTCGAGTTCGTGATCGATCCGGCGAGCTCGATCGCCTTCGAGGCCGAGCCGGCGGAACGCGCGGCGATGAGCCGCCCGCCCCGGCGTGCGGGCTCCCGGCTGTTCGACGCCCCGACGATGATCGGCGCGCTGCTGCAGGGCGCGGGCATCCTGCTGGTCGTCGCCACGCTCTACGGCGCGGCGCTGGCGCAAGGTACGCCGGCGCCGGCGGCGCGGGCGATGGCGTTCGCGACCATGGTCCTGGGGAACCTCGGCATGATCCTCGTCAACCGCTCCCGCGACACGTCCCTGCTCGAGACCCTGCGCCGACCGAACCCTGCCACGTGGTGGGTGATCGGCGGGACGCTCGCCGGGCTCGCGCTGGCGCTCTATGTCGACGCCGCGCGCGACATCTTCCGATTCGATGCCCTCAATGCCCCCGAGGTGCTCGCCTGCGCGACCGCCGCAGGCATCGGCATTGCCTGGCTGCAGCTCACCAACCGGCTGCGATGGCACAATCGCGTCGACGGGCGCGCTTCCCGCCCTCCCCTCCGAGGTACGAAACGATGATCAAGGTATTGCTCCCGGTCGACGGCTCCGCCAGCGCGACGCGCGCGACCCGCACGCTGCTGGCCACGCTCGACTGGTACAAGGAACGCCCGGAAATCGACCTTCTGGCCGTGCATCTTCCGGTGCCGCACGTCCCCCACATGGGCGTGGTGGTCACCCACGACATGCTCGAGCGCTACTACGACGAGGAATGCGAGAAGATGCTCGCACCGTCCCGCCACCTGCTGGACGCGGCGGGCGTCGCCTACCGCGTGCACAAGCTGACCGGGCAGATCGCCGAGACGATCGTGGCCCAGGCCAAGGCATCGGGCAGCGACATGATCTACATGGGAACCCGCGGCATGAGCGCGCTGGCCAACATGGCGCTGGGCTCGGTCGCCACGCGCGTGCTGCACCTCGCGCAGACTCCGGTCGTCCTGGTGCACTGACGCCGGGGCGGGACGGACTCGGCGAGGGGCCGGCGCCCGGCCCCGACCCGGCCGCGGCTCCGCTCGCCGGCCCGGTTCCTGCCTGGTTGCCCGCTCAGGCGCCCGTATCGGACACCAATCCCAGCTCGAGGGCGATGCGGATCAGCTCCGGCATCCGCTCGACCTGGAACTTGTCCATCACCCGGGCCTTGTGCACCTCGACCGTGCGCGGGCTGATCCCGAATTCGAGCGCGATCTCGCGGTTGTGCTTGCCGCGAACGACGCGGTCCAGCACTTCGCGCTCCCTGGGTGTCAGGCGCTCGAGTTGCCGCATCAGCATCTCGCGGCGTTCCGCCAGCGCGCGCGCCTGCGCGTCCTGGGCGAGCGCGGTCTCGATCGTCTTGCCGAGCAGCGCATCGTCGACCGGCTTCTCCAGGAATTCGAAGGCGCCGGCCTTCAACGCCGCACGCGCGCTCGCTGCGTCGCCGTGCGCAGTCAGCACGATGACCGGCATGCGCACGCCACGCGCGGCGAGCGCAGACTGGACCGCGAGCCCCTCGGTGCCCGGCATGCGGAGGTCCAGCAGGACGCATCCCGGCGTCGCCGCGTCGACGGCGGCCAGAAACTCGTCGCCGGTGGCGAATGCCTTGGTCGCGTAACCGCGCAATCCGAGCAGCAGCGACATCGAATCGCGGACGGCGTTGTCGTCGTCGACGATGTACACGATCTGGCGCAGCGAGCCGGTGCTCATGATGCGCTCCGCGCGACGGGCAGCGTGAAGCTGAACGTGGTTCCGCTGCGGACGGGATCGGTCTCCTGCCACATCCGCCCGCCTCCCGCCTCGATCAGCGATCGGCTGATCGCCAGTCCCAGCCCCATGCCGTGCGGCTTGCTGGTCGAGAATGGCTCGAACAGCTGCGCGCCGATCTCGGGCGCGACACCGGGTCCGCTGTCGGAGACGCTGATCTTCACGAATCGAGTACTCTCGAGTGATGCGAAAATGGTCACGTTGCGCTCCCCCGTCGTGAGCGTCTTCAGCGCGTCGATCGCGTTGGAGACGAGATTATGCAGCACGATCTCGACATGGACCCGGTCCGCCAGCACGACGGGCAGCGATGCGGGGCATTCGACGCGAACGTGGACGCCGTGTCGCTCCGCGCGCTGAGCGGCGGCCAGCATCGCGGCCTGGAGCAGCGGCGCGACCTCGAGCGGTCCGGGCCGGCCCGATCCGGTCCTGAAGAAATCGCGCAGGCGATGCACGACGTCGCCGGCGCGCGTCACTTCGTGGACGACCTTGTCCATCGTCTGTCGCAGCATGGCCGGCCGCTGGACGACCTCGTCTGCCAGCATCAGCTGGCACGCGCGCACATAGCTGCCGATCGCGGTCAGCGGCTGGTTGAGCTCGTGCGCCAGCGCGGACGCCATTTCGCTCGCGCCGGCAAGCCGAAGGCTGCGGTCGAGCTCGAGCTCGCGCTCGCGCAGGCGCCTGGCAATCGCCCAGCGCTCGGAGACGGTCATGCCGAGGAACAGGCC
>JBLMVY010000091.1:0-4505 GCA_050256935.1 Candidatus Levyibacteriota bacterium
GCCTTCCGCCTGTCCGCGCCGCGGCAGTTCGACGGCGTCGCCGAGGCGCTCGCCGCGGCGCGCTACGACTGGGCGAGCATCCCGCGCGAGCGGACACTGGAGCGGCTGCGGCTGGTCGCGATGGACATGGACTCGACGCTGATCACCATCGAGTGCGTCGACGAGATCGCCGACATGATGGGCATCAAGGACGAGGTCGCGGCGATCACGGCCGCGGCGATGCGCGGCGAGATCGATTTCCGCGGCAGCCTCGCCCGGCGGGTGGCCCTCCTCGAGGGACTCCCGGTCGGCGCGCTCGAGCGCGTCTACGACGAGCGGCTGCGGCTGTCGCCGGGCGCCGAGCAGCTGCTCGAGGCGGCGCGCGCGATCGGCGCGCGAACCCTGCTGGTGTCAGGCGGCTTCACGTTCTTCACCGACCGGCTGCAGGCGCGGCTGCGCATCGACTGCACGCTGTCGAACGTGCTGGAGATCCGCGACGGGAAGCTGACCGGCAGGCTGGTGGGCGACATCGTCGATGCGCAGGGCAAGGCCGCGATGTTCTCGCGTCTTGCGGATCACTGCCGCGGCGAAGGCGGGCTCGCCGTGGCGATCGGGGACGGCGCGAACGACCTGCCGATGCTCGCCGCGGCCGACGTGTCGGTGGCCTACCGCGCCAAGCCCAAGGTGCGCGCGCAGGCGACGCACGCGATCGACCACTGCGGCCTCGACGCGGTGCTCAACCTCTTCGCCTGAAGCGGGGGACCGCGCGGCGCGCGGCGGACGGCGGGGCCGGGGTCAGCGCGAACGGCGCTCGTCGACGACGCTCAGCACTCGTCGATCCACGCCTGCTGGATCGCCTCGAGGATCTTCTCCCCGCTGTGCTTCGGGTCGTCGTCGAAGCCGGGCAGCGCGCGCACCCAGTTGAAGAGGTCGGTGAAGCGAACGCTGCTCGGGTCGACGTCCGGATGCGCATCGGCCAGCGCGATGGCGATTTCGCGCGAATCGGTCCATTTCATGGCGCGTCTCCCCGGGAAGGCGTCATCGCGGTCACTTGCCCTCCTTCGCGTAATTGATCGTGTACTTGGGAATCTCGACGACCAGCCGCGCGTCGTCGACGATCGCCTGGCAGGACAGCCTGGACACCGAGGTCAGGCCCCAGGCGCGGTCGAGCAGGTCGTCCTCGTCGTCGGTGGCCTCGGAAAGGGAGTCGAATCCCTCGCGGACGATCACGTGGCAGGTCGTGCAGGCGCAGGATTTCTCGCAGGCGTGCTCGACCTCGATGCCCTGCTCGAGCAGGTTGTCGAGCAGCGACATCCCGGGCTTGCCCTCGAAGGTCATGCCCTCGGGGCACAGCTCCGGATGCGGAAGTACGACGATCTCGGTCATGGTCTCATCGTGGCGGCCGGTTCACGCGGTCTCGATCGGCGCGGGCCGGCAGTCAACCCAGCGCGTCGACGCGACGGCCGGAAAGCGCGCGCGCGACGCTTCGGTTCATCCGGCGCGCGGCGAAATCCGCCGTCGCCGCGTTCAGGGCGTCGATCGCCGCGGACAGCGCGCTCCGGTCGTCTCCCGGCACCGCCGCCCGCACCCGGGCGAGCGCACGATCGACGCTCGCCCGCTCGTCGGCGTCGACGAGGTCGCCGTCGGCTGCCAGCGCGCTCTCGGTGGCGACGACGATGCGCTCGGCCTCCACGCGGGTCTCGGCCAGCGCACGGGCGCCGGCGTCGTCGGCGGCATGGGCGAACGAATCCTCGAGCATGCGCGCGATCTCGGCGTCGGTCAGCCCGTAGGAGGGCTTGACGACAATCGATGCCTCCACACCCGTCGTCTGCTCGCGCGCCGAGACCGACAGCAGCCCGTCGGCGTCGACGTCGAAGGACACGCGGATGCGCGCCGCGCCCGCCACCATCGGCGGGATGCCGCGCAGCTCGAAGCGGGCGAGCGAGCGGCAATCGGCGACCTTCTCGCGCTCGCCCTGGACGACGTGCAGCGCCATCGCGGTCTGGCCGTCCTTGAAGGTCGTGAAATCCTGCGCGCGGACGACGGGGATCGTCGAATTGCGCGGGACGATCTTCTCGGCGAGCCCGCCCATCGTCTCGATGCCCAGCGACAGCGGAATGACGTCGAGCAGCAGCCAGTCATCGTCGCGCCCGCGGTTGCCGACCAGCTTGTTGGCCTGGATCGCGGCGCCGACGGCCACCACCTCGTCGGGGTTGAGGTTGGTGAGCGGCGGCTGCCCGAAGAACTCCGCGACCGCGCGGCGGATCTGCGGCATGCGCGTCGCGCCCCCGACCAGCACCACGCCCTTGATGTCCGCCGGCTCGAGCCTGGCGTCGCGCAGCGCGCGCCTGACCGGAGCCAGCGTCTTCGAGACCAGGGTCTGGGTGATCGCGGTGAACGTCGTCGCGGTCAGCGTGAGGTCGATGCGCGTGCCGTCGGCGAGCGTCACGGCGATCGGCGCCGCGTCGTGGCCGGTCAGCATCTCCTTTGCCTCGCGCGAGCGCGCCAGCAGCCGCCTCGCGTCGGCAGCGGCGAGCGGCGGCAAGCCCGCTTCCTCGATCGCCCAGCAGAACACCCGGTGGTCGAAATCGTCGCCGCCCAGCGCCGAATCGCCGTTGGTCGCGAGCACCTCGAACACGCCGCGCGAAAGCCGCAGGATCGAGATGTCGAACGTCCCGCCGCCCAGGTCGAACACCGCGTAGGTGCCTTCCGCGGCATTGTCGAGCCCGTAGGCGATTGCGGCCGCCGTCGGCTCGTTGAGCAGCCGCAGCACCGGCAATCCGGCGAGCCTCGCCGCGTCCTTGGTCGCCTGGCGCTGCGCGTCGTCGAAGTACGCCGGCACCGTGACCACCACGCCGTCGATCTCCCCCCCCAGCGATTCCTCCGCGCGGCGGCGCAGGACCTTGAGGATCTCGGCGGAGACCTCGACCGGCGAGCGGATCCCCGAGCGCGTCGCGAGCCTGACCATGCCCTCGCCCTCGACCAGCCGGTACGGATAGCGCCGGTCGTCGGCGAGGTCGCCGATGCCGCGTCCCATCAGGCGCTTCACCGATGCGATGGTATTGCCCGCGTCGTCGCTCGCGCGGGCGAGCGCCGCGTGGCCGACGTCGACGCCGTTCTCGCCGTAGCGCACGACCGAGGGCAGCAGCGTCCGCCCCTCGTGGTCGGGCAGGACGACGGGCGAGCCGTTGCGCACCGTCGCGACCAGCGAGTTCGTCGTGCCGAGATCGATGCCGACCGCGCGGCGGGTCGCGTGCGGCAGCGGGGACTCCCCGGGCTCGGATATCTGGAACAGCGTCATCGATCGAGCTCGGCCAGCTGCATCTCGCGCAGGTCGTCGCCGAGCTTGGCGAGGAAGCGCAGCTCGCGCACCCGCATGCGCGCCGCTTCGCGGTCGTCGGCGTCGAGCACGCGCTCGATGCCGCCGAGGATCTCCCCGGCCTCGGCGCGGACGTCGTCGACGATCGACGCCAGCGCGCGCTCGTCGTGCGCTTCCCGCGCCTCGTCGGCGGCTTCGCGCCGCTCGAGCTGGCGCGTCAGGAAATCGACGGGCAGTCGCGTGTCGGTCTCGGCGGTCGCGTCGACACCGCGGATCTCCAGCAGGTATTCGGCGCGCGCCACCGGGTCCTTCAACGTGCGGTAGGCCTCGTTGACGCGCGCGGAGGCCTGCAGCGCGAGCCGCCTGTCGTGGTCGGGCGCCCCGGCATAGCGGTCCGGATGGACGTTGCGCTGCAGTTCGCGGTAGGCACGCTCGAGCTCGGCGGCGTCGACACCGAATCGCGCCGGCAGGCCGAAGAGCTCGAAATGATTGCGGGTGAAATCGATCATGAAGCGACGATGCGCGTTGCGGCGTCATGCGCTGCGGCAGCGCCGGCAGCGGAAGGTGGCGAAACGAAAGGCGGAACGGACAGCCGCAGTACGCCGCGCCCGGTCCCGGGTCGAAGCGATGCAGCCGGGACGGGCTGCGGCCGCCCGGCGGCTAGACGTTAAACGACTCGCCGCAGCCGCACTGGTCCTTGACGTTCGGGTTGTTGAACTTGAAGCCCTCGTTCAACCCTTCCTTCGCGAAATCGAGCTCCATGCCCTCGAGGTAAGGCAGACTCTTCGGATCGACGATCACGCGCACGCCGTGACTCTCGAACTCCCTGTCCTCGGGTCGCACCTCGTCCGCGAATTCGAGCTTGTAGGCGAGCCCCGAACAGCCGGAAGTGCGCACCCCCAGCCGCAGGCCGACGCCCTTGCCGCGCTTGGCGATGAATGCCGCGACGTGGTTCGCCGCGCTCTCGGTCAGCGTGATCGCCATGGCGTCAGTCCGCGGCGCGCAGCGCTGCATCGGTGCCGACGACCTCGGCCGGCGCCCCGTGCTTCGCCTTGTAGTCGGCCACGGCGGCCTTGATCGCGTCCTCGGCGAGGATCGAGCAGTGGATCTTCACCGGCGGCAGCGCCAGCTCCTCGGCGATCTGCGTGTTGCGGATCTCCATCGCCTGGTCGAGCGTCTTGCCCTTCACCCACTCGGTGACCAGCGA
>JBLMVY010000092.1:0-8742 GCA_050256935.1 Candidatus Levyibacteriota bacterium
AGCGTCTGGACCACTCCCAGCTGGAGATCGCGCGGCCGCCGCGAGCGGAAGATCCACGCGAGTACGAAGTAGATCGCCGTCATCGTCGCGATGGCGCAGGCGTAGAGCAGGGGCGCGCCGATGAGCCACGCTGCGGGGCTGCCACCGGCGCCGATCGCGTGCGCCGCCGCCAGGGCGTACGCGAGCCCCACCACCACCACCGATACCCACAAGGTCGCCGCCGTCCACATGCGAAGGCCCGCGTCAGGTCGGGTCGGCCGTCGCGGAACGCGTGCGCCAGCTGCGAAGCTCGCCGACGGACGCCGCGAGATCGGGAAGCAGGACGACCCCGGGGACGCTCGCGCGCAGGCGCCGGGTCATCTCGCCGCCGGCCCACAGCGCGACTTCCTGCGGAAGCTGGCCACGCAATGCGGCCAGGCTGTCGGCCGCCTGCCGCTGCGAGAACGAACCCGAGAAGGACAGCGCGACGATGTCGACGCGATGCGCCAGCGCCGCTCGGCGCACATCCTCCTGCGGCGTCTGCGTCCCGAGCGAGATGCATTGCGCGCCCTCGCAGGCCAGCAGCGCCTCGACCATCAGCAACGCGAGGCCGTGCGCCTCGCCCGGCAGCGTCGTCAGCAGGACGCGCGGGCTGCCGCCCTGGCGCGGATATGCGTGAATGCCGGCGCGCAACGCCGCCTGCACCCGCTCGGTGTACAGATGCTCCTCGAAGACCTCGATCTCGCCGCGCAGCCACGCGGTGCCGATCGCCTCGTTCAGCGGTCCCAGCGTCTCCAGCGCGAACGCCCGCAGGCCGTGGCGCATCAGCCATTGCCCCAGCGCCTGCTCCAGCGCGGACGCATCGTGCGCCTTGAGGATCGCGATCACCTCGCGTGCGAGCGCGGGTGCGTCCGCGCCACGGTGTGCCGGGGTACGCGCATCGGCGAGCGCGTTGATCTCGTCGACCGACAGCGCGATGACCTTGCCGGGGCGCACGCCGACGTCCATCAGGCGCTTGATCGCGCGCAGCTTCGCGATGTCGGCGAGCGTGTACTGCCGCTCGCCGGTATCGTCGCGCAGCGGCCTTGGAAAGCCGTAGCGGCGCTCCCAGACGCGCAGCACGTCCTTGGACAGGCCCGTCTCTCGCTCGACGGCGCCGATGTTGAGATTCAATTCGTGGACGCGGATCGCGCCGGTGGTCATGTCCGCGCCTGTGGACGGGCCGGTGGGTTGCGGGTCAGCGCGGAATTCTACGTTCGACGGCGGCATTTGTCCTGGACAATTCCAGGGTCAGCGTGACGAGCGATGCTAGGCCCGCATGAGCTCCACGGCACGCACGGCCAGCGCGACGCCGTTGATCACCAGCAGCGCGGCGATCAGCCGCAGCACGCCCGCGCGCGACAGCGCGTGATGCAGGTGGTTGCCGAGCTTCAGCCCCAGCGCCATCACCGGCAGCAGCAGCAGTGCCAGCGTGATGAGCTGCGCGTGCAGCAGCAGGCCGGTAGCGGCGAACAGCACGAAGCGGATCCAGACGCTGAACGTGACGATGGTCGCGGAAGTCGCGCGCAGCGCGGCCTTGTCGGTGATGCGTGCCGACAGGAACACCATGAAGATCGGCCCGCCGGTGCCGAACATCACCGAGAACACGCCGCCGAAGGCGCCGATCGGCCAGGCGAGCCAGCCGGGCGCCCGGCGCAGGCCCCGCGGCCCCGAGAGCACCCAGCTCCCGTAGGCCGTCACGAACACCCCCAGCGCGAGCATCGCCGGCGCGCGCGGCAGGTTGAGGAGCAGCGTCGCGCCCAGCGCGATCCCGAGCAGGATCGGCGGCAGCAGCCGCAGCACCTCGCGCCACTGCACGAGGCGGCGCAGGCGCAGGCTGGTCGCCCCCGCGGCGAAGGCGTCGAGCGAGGTCGCGAGCGGGACGGCGAAGGTCAGCGGGAAGATGTGCGCAAGCGCCGGAACCTCGACGATCGACGAGCCGAAGCCCGTGGCGCCGAAGATCGTGTAGGCGAGCAGCACGACCAGCGGGACCGCCGCGAGCGCATACCAGGGAAGGTCGGGAAGCGACAGCGCTAAAGGCATTGTGGACGACGATGCCTTGGCGTTGCATCGCGGGAAGGGCGCACCGGCCGGGCTGGATTGGATGGGCCGGAAACCCGTTATAATACTCGGCTTCGGCGAGCTAGCTCAGCTGGTTAGAGCAGAGGAATCATAATCCTTTGGTCGGGGGTTCGAGTCCCTCGCTCGCTACCAAACACCACCGAAAGCCGTTGATTCGCAAGACAGCACCCGCGAATCGGCGGCTTTCTGCATTTTGGTCGTCCGCTGCGTGCAGATGCAGCCCGGCGCCGGGCGCGCGGCCGCATAGTGCCGCCGGCGAGCTGCTTCGCGCTCAGCGGGCCGCGATCAGATTGCGCAGGGTCGCGACGATGGCGGGATCATCGAAAGGGCGGGGGCCCAAGGCGCGGTAGGCGATGCGTCCCTGCTTGTCGAGCACGTAGGTCGTGGGGAGCCCCCGCACGCCGAAAGCCTTGAGCGCATCGCCATGCAGGTCGAGGGCCAGCGCGTAGGTGGGCGGGGTGTCCGCCTGGTGGCTGAATTCCGCGATCTTCTCGGCGGTCTCGCCGGCGTCGATGCCGACGATCACCAGGGCAGGGTCCTTGAGCGTCGCGTGGAGTCGCTCCAGCGACGGCATCTCGCGCCGGCAGGGGCCGCACCATGTCGCCCAGAAATTGATCACCACGACCTTGCCGCGCAGCGCCGTCAGCGCCAGCGTCCCGCCCCCGGCACGCTCGAGCGTCAGCCCGGGCGCCCGCGCCAGATCGGCCATCGGCTCCAGCAGCGGGCCGCGCTCGGCAGCGCGCGAGGGGATCTGCGCGCCGCCGATCAGCAAGGCCGCGAGCAGGACGCCCGCGGCCGCCGTGATGCCTGTCACGGCGCGATGTACGCGTAGCCCTTCGCCTGGTAGGCCATCAGCGAGATGAAGCCGTTGCCGACGACATGAATCTGCGGCAGGACCTTCTCGACCGACGTTCCCTGCTCGCGCACCGCGACCGCGCACTGCTCGAAGCCGTCCACGCCATGCGCTGCGCTCATCTCCTTGATCTTGTTCGCGACCTTCGCTGCCATCGGCAGGTCGGCCGGCTTGATCTTCGTGGTGTCGGTCTGCACGAGCTTGGTCGCAGGACCGCGGAAGGCGAGGACGAAATGCGGGTCGACCCCCTGCTTGATCAGCGACTGGCGCGTCTCGTCGATGATGTCGAGCCGGTTGAGCAGCCCCTTTGCATCGCCTTCCTTGAGGTCGAAGGCGACTTTCACTTCCTTCAGGCCGGTGAGCGCAGCCTTGTCGTCCGCCGCCTGCGCCGTCGTTGCAAGCACCAGTGCAGAAACCACCGCCAGTGCCGCGCGGCGCAGGTACATGTTGCCCATCTTGGTATTCCCCCTGAGGATTCGTCGATCGATTCGAGTTGTTGCGCGAGCAAGGAGCGTGCGCGCCGCGGACTCTAGCAGAAGGATCGCGCGCGTCAAAGGCGAGGCCCGACATTTCGGCCTGCGGAATGCCGGCCGTTGCTGTCAGCCCTCAGGAATGGCGCAAAGGCAATGCAGGACGCGGGCCCGACCGCGGGCGGCAACCTGCGCGACCCGGCATCGGAGGAGGTCCATCCTTGCGTTCGACCGCGAATTCCACCGTCTCGTCGGCGCCTGCGCCCGTTCGTGGAATCGCGCTGGCCTGCGCCGACGCGGCGTCCTAGTCTGGGCACACCGTCGTCGCGCGAGGGGGCCCGCCATGGCAAGGCACAGTCTGGGTAATCTGCTGCGAACCATCGCCGCCTGCGCATGGGCGGCTGGCTCTCTCTGGCAAGGAAGCGCGCTCGCGGGCTCCGATACCGTGTCGTCGGAGAGCCTGGTGCTGCCGGACGGCCGATCGCTGTTCGTCGTCGGATACGAGCCCGGCACGGATATGACTTACGGCTTTGCACTCTACCGAACCACCGTCGATGGCGACGTCGACAGTGGCTTCGGCGACCACGGCTACGTGACCGTCCCGATCTGGGGCTACTACGAGTTCGCCGACGCAATGGCCCTCCAGCCCGACGGCAGGATCGTCGTCGGGGGCAACGCCGCCGATCCGGCAGGCATGACCGACCCTCAATGTCACCCCGCGCTCTGCCGGTACTATCCTGCGCTGATCCGGCTCAATGCCGACGGCAGCCTCGATCGCAGCTTCAACGGCAACGGCAAGCTCATCCTCGCGATCGGCGACGCGAACTCGGGTTCGGAGGTCGCGGAGCTCGGAACCCTGACCGACGTCACTCTGGACGCCGACGGCAGGATGCTGGTCTGGAGCGGAAGCGTGGCCGTGGCGCGGGTCAACGCCGACGGCACGCTGGACAAGACGTTCGTCGGCACGAACCAGGTCGCACGCGAATACGCCAGCAGCTACCAGGGCCTCTGGTGGGGCGCGCCCGCGGGCTCCGAGCCGGGCTGGGCGCTCGCGCTCACCCAGCAGGGCGACGTCATCGTCGCGGACTGGCTCACCTACGACGCCGCGGGCCGGGCAACGTGGCTCGCAACCGCCGCCCGCAAGATGGCCGACGGAAGCTATGCCGGCAACCTCTATGCCTTCGCCGGCCTGCCATTCGATTGCACGAGCTACGACTGCGAAGGTCTCTCCGGCGGGCAGAAGGTCGGCACGGCGAAACTCGGCTTCGCCGATGCGAACAGCGGCAGCTTCACCTACACGCTGGGCGGCATGCCCACCACCAGGGTGATCACCCGCGAGGCGTTCGGGGCCCTGCCCACCTGCGCCCTCGATCCGGCGGCAGATCCCGTGCAGGCGACGAACTACCAGGGCCTGTGGTGGGGCGCGCCCGAGGGCGAGGACCCGGGATGGGGGCTCTATCTCGCGCATCAGGGCGACGTCGTGTTCGCGATCTGGATGACCTATGACCGCGACGGATCGGCGCTGTGGCTGTCGGCCGCCGCGCCCAAGTCGGATTCCGGCGACTATTCAGGCACTCTCTATCGCACGACGGGGCCGGCGCCGGGTCCCGCGTTCAACCCGCGGCAGGTCTCGGCCACGCCCGTGGGCTCGATGCGCCTCGCGTTCGGCAGCGGCAACAGCGGCACCTTCACGTGGACGTTCGGGGGAACGACCCGGACGGAGGTGATCACCCGCGAAATCTTCGGCGCGCCCCCGACGATCTGCCGCTGACCGGGGAGGCGCTGGGCGGGAACATCCGACGAGCGAGCCGTGCCTGCCGCGTGAGCCGACATCCACGGGCTTGACGTTCGAGCGGTTGTCGTCGTATTTTACCAATGGGTTAAATACGAATCGACCGACCGCCCGGAGCCCGCCAGGATGCCGCAGGACCGCCTCAGCGCCACCTTCGCCGCGCTCGCCGATCCGACGCGGCGCGCCATCCTCGCACGCCTCGCTTCCGGCGAACGCTCCGTCTCCGAGCTCGCCGCGCCATTCGACATCAGCCTGCCGGCGGTGACCAAGCACCTCAAGGTGCTGGAGCGCGCAGGACTGATCCGGCGCGGACGCGAGGCGCAGTGGCGTCCCTGCCGCCTGGAGACGAAGCCGCTGCGCGAGGCACAGCGCTGGATCGAGCGCTACCGCCGATTCTGGGGAGACAACCTCGACCGGCTCGGCGATTACCTGCGCGAAACACGACCCGAGGAGCCACGATGAGCACGACAACCTCGAAGCGGGGCATGCGGGCCTCGCAGCACGGAAGCTTCACCCTGGAGCGCGTCTACGACGCGACGTCCGCGCGCGTATTCGCCGCCTGGGCCAGCGCGGAGGCCAAGGCGCGCTGGTTTGCCGGGCCCGACGAATGGGCCGCAGCCGGCCGCGAGTTCGATTTCCGCGTCGGCGGCCGCGAATACGTGAAAGGACGCTGGAAGGGCGGAACCACGTCGACCTTCGATGCCCGCTACTTCGACATCGTGCCCGACCGGCGTATCGTCTACGCCTACGACATGTACGTCGACGACGCGAAGATCTCGGTGTCGCTCACCACGGTCGAGATCACCCCGGAGGGGCGCGGCACGCGCCTGCGGTTCACCGAGCAGGCGGTCTTCCTCGACGGCTATGACGATGCCGGCAGCCGCGAGCGCGGCACCGGCGCGCTGCTCGACAATCTGGGCAGGGCGCTCGAGGTTGCCGAACCCGCCCACTGACGGGCGAAGGAAGTGCGATGCCGATCCAGCCGTACCTGCCGTTCGACGGCCGGTGCCGGCGGGAGCCCGCCTTCCAGGGCTTCTCGCCGTCCATCACCGTCTGCGACACGGCGAGCGCCGACCGGATGTTCAACGCCCCGGCCGCAGCCATCCGCCGGAGGTCCGCGTGGTGAAGCGGGAGGTTGCGCACGGTCGCGGCGGTCGCGTGATCATCGTCGATTCGATCACGACCCTCACGCCCGACGATGCCGGGGCGATCGTCGTCAGCGCCTCGCACGGCGGAACGAGCGCGGGCGAATTCGCGCTGGCCATTCCGCTCGCCGCGGTGTTCTTCAACGACGCCGGCATCGGCAAGGACAACGCCGGCGTCGCCGCGCTCGGCATGCTGCAGGCGAAGGGGATCGCCGCCGGCGCCATCGCGCACCGGAGCGCGAGGATCGGCGATGCGCAGGATGCCTGGGACAACGGCGTCCTGTCCCATGCCAACGCGGCGGCGATGGAACTGGGGCTTCGACCCGGCGATCGGCTGGGGACTGCCCTCGCGGCGCTGGTCGCGCCTGCCGCCGTACCCGAGGCCGCGATGCCCGGCATGCGGGACGCTGGCGACGCAACGCTGTCCCCTGATCAGGTCCCGCCCCTCCCGTACTACGGCGACGACCTCGCGTGGATCCACCACGTCGGCTACTCGCACCATGTCGAGCGCGTGCATGCCGGCATCGCGGCATTGCTGCGGCAGTCGGGGCTCGCGGCCGGTGCGCGCGTCCTCGACGTGGGCTGCGGCAGCGGCCTGCTCGCGCGCGAATTGCTCGCGGCCGGTTTCGCGGTCCACGGGATCGACGCCTCGCCGGCGATGATCGAGCTCGCGCGCGCGCAGGCGCCGGGCGCCACGTTCGAGGTGCTGCCGCTGCCGGCAGGGCCGACGCCTGGCGTCCGTCGCACCCGCAGCGCCCGGGATGATGCCTGCCTGCCCCAGGCCGACGCGATCGTGTCGACCGGGCATGTTCTCAACTACCTCGATTCGCGCGAGGCGATCGCGCTCGCCTTGCGCCAGCTCGCGCGGGCGCTGAACCCCGGAGGCGTGCTGGCGATCGACCTGATGACCGAGGCCTACCGCAAGGCGCGAGACCTCGAAGCGGTTCACGCGAAGGTGGAGGAGGACTGGGCGATCGTCACGCGCTTCTCGCGACCGGCGTCGTTTCGCTTCGACCGCGACATCACGGTCTTCCGGCGGGTCGGCGGCACCTGGCGACGCAGCGACGAGCGGCACCGCAACGTCACGTTCGACGCCGGTGAGGCGGTCCGCATCCTGCGCGATTGCGGAATCGATGCAGGGATCCGGAGCTCGTTTCGCGACGAGCAATTGCCCGAGGGCCTGGTCGTCGTCGGAGGACGTCGCTGAGCGGCGCGCGTCTTGCCGGCGCCCTCCCGCGAGCGCATTGCCGAGCGCCCGCGGATCGGGCGGATGCCGGAATTCCTACAGCAGCACGCCCGCGAAGTTCGCGTTCTCGCGGCAGCCGCTCCCCACCGTCGCGGACAGTCGCCCCTCGAGCCCCAGGGCGGTGGCCTTCATTTCGTAGACGGTCGCCGTGGTCGTATAGCTCAGGGTTCCACTGCAGACGTAGGACGCATTCGGCATGTCGTAGAGCTGGCCGTGCTGCACGGTTTCGCCCGAGATCGTGCAGGTCGCCCCGCTGGCGTAGGTGAACTCGAGGGTTGCCGACGTCGCGGTCTGCGACACCGCCAGCGTGTAGTTGTCGGTGTAGGGGCCGTCGATCGAGGGATCGCTGCAGTTCGCATAGGTGCCGGCCTGCGTACCCTGGTAGTTGCCTCCCAGCAGGATCAAAGTCAGCGGCTCGCGCTCGATGTTCTTGCTGAAGCTGCCGACGCCGGGCACCGTGTACGCGAGCGTCGCGTGATAGGCGTCGGCCGCGCTCGGCTGGAAGCTCGCGGTGCCCACCGCCTGCGCAGCCGGGTGATCGGCCGGATTCCACGGCGCTGCCCAGTACGTCCCCTGGGTCGCGTAGAGGTTGCCCGAATACCGGGTTCCGTCCCAGGTCAGCTGGGCGCTGTACCACGTGGGGCTGCGGTCCACGCCGTAGATGAAGAACGTCACATAGATGAAGGCATCGGACTGGATCACGTTCGCACCCCAGCCCGATTCCTGCGGCACCCACCAGAGATCGGTGTAGTCGGCAGCTCGAGCGGGGCCGGGAAGCGCGCAGGCCGTGCAGAGCGCGATGCTCGCGATCGCCTGCTTGAAGTGTGAGGGCATGATGGACCTCCTGCGGTGGACCATGCGCGCCAGTCTAGCAACTGGAGCAACCGCGCGGGAGCGTCGACACAAATTGATACCGGCGCCGCCCCCCGAAAGGATCACGGCGCCGGCGCGATGGTCGCGGCCCATCGCGGCGACCGATCGCCGCGACCGACCGATGCGACCGACCGATGCGTCTACTGGCACACGGTGCCGGGGGCGACGAACACCTCGCGCACGATCGCCTTCGACTGCGACACCCCGTTCACCGTGTACGCGAACGTCCCGTTCGCGCCGTCGCTGAAACTGAACGTCGCCGT
>JBLMVY010000093.1:0-10745 GCA_050256935.1 Candidatus Levyibacteriota bacterium
GGACAGAGAGTCATGAATGCCTCCAGGAAGCGCACCGGTTCATTCTGCGCCTGTGCAGGTTCGCTGTCTGTAGTCCGGGATTCGTGTCGGGGAACGCGGCACTGGGTCGGCTCGCCGGGAACCGCGCGATTTTGAGCACACCCGGCCCCGGGTGCTACGCTCGTCATCCACATGGCCGCCCTGGACCTCGAGATCGGGCTCGCGCTGCCTGGCGACGCGGTGCAGATCGCGGACCTCGCCTGCGACCTCATCGAGGTCGATCTGGGCTGGACGTACCGCCCGCAGCGCGTCCGTGCGCTGATATTCGACCCCGATGTCGTGACGCTGGTCGCACGCCATGGCCCAGATGTGGTCGGGTTCTCCATCATGCAGTTCAGCGACGAGCGCGCCCACCTCGTTCTTCTGGCAGTGCGGCCTACCCATCAACGCACGGGCGTCGCGCGCCGATTGCTCGAGTGGCTTCTCGAGTCCGCCGCGGTGGCTGGCATGGCATCGGTCCACGTCGAGCTGCGTGTCACGAACGAGGCAGGGTTCGCGTTCTACCGGGCGATGGGTTTTGCACCGACACTTCGTGTCGAGGGCTACTACCGAGGGCGTGAGACTGCGCTGCGGATGCTGCGGATGCTGAGGGTGCCGGCGGAGTAGGCACCGTCGCATCGAGCGTCATCAGGTGCGGGCACCTGCGGGACGGGGCATCGATTCGGGAGATTGTGCGCCGCACGCGGCTCAGGTCACCGACGCCGCCGGATGCTGCCGGTTGACCCCGATCGACCAATTGGAAATACTCCCCCATGATCCGGCAGTCCCTCCGTTCCTCCATGGATACGCACGCAGGCAAGCCAAAACCCGGACCGAAACGTCCCGGCCGTTCTTCCGGCATAGCCAGGCGATTCGGCGGGCGGCAGGTCACGTTGCTTGGCGTTCGGAAATACGATTTCAGCGATCTCTATCACCTCATCCTGACGCTTTCCTGGCCGCAATTCTTCACGGCAGTCTTGCTCTTCTATCTTGCCGTGAACTCGGCCTTTGGTGTCGCTTACCTGGCGGGTCCGGGCAGCATCGCCAATGCACGACCGGGGTCCTTTGCCGACGCATTCTTCTTCAGCATCGAAACGCTCGCCACGGTCGGCTACGGGTACATGAATCCGCACACGATCTATGGCCATGCAGTAGCCGCAATCGAAATTCTATTCGGCATCATGACCTTCGCCGTTGTCACCGGCCTCGTGTTTGCACGCTTTTCGCGGCCTACGGCGCGAGTGATTTTCAGCAAAAACGCGGTCATTGATTCATTCAACGGCCAACCCACCCTGATGGTCCGGGCGGCAAACTGGCGGAAGAATCAGATGCTCGAGGCGTCGGCGAACCTGTCGCTGATTCGGGACGAAAGGACCTCCGAAGGGCAGCTATTTCGGCGGTTCTACGAGTTGCCGCTCGTGCGTAGCCGCTCGCCCGCGTTTGCAATGACCTGGACGATCATGCATGCGATCGGCGCCGATAGCCCGTTGCATGGAATGACCGCAGACGCGTTGCGCGACTGCACTGCGAATCTGGCGGTGACCATAACCGGGCTGGACGAAACCATGGCGCAGCCCGTTCACGCCCGGCACGATTACAGCACCTCGGACATACTGCTTGGTCATCGCTTCGTCGATCTGTTGATCGGAGTCCAGGACGGCGATCCGCAAATCGACTTGCGAAAGATTCACGACGTCTGGGTTCCTCCAGCGCACGGCTGAACGAGACCGAAGCGGAGCTGGTGCCCGGGTCCAGCGCCGGCGCGGTGCGATCGATCGCCAATTCCTGTGCGAAACGCGCCGACCAGCCTGCGATCCCGCTCAGTGCCGGGTGCCGCCTTTCCCCGGGCGCTTTGCCGGCGCCGAGACGGCTTCGACGGACAGGACGAACGTGCGCTCCTCGTTCGGATTCATCCCGCCGACGCCGATCAGCTTGTGCGCGATCTCCTCGCCGCGATCGTTGCGGATCGAGACGACGACCGTGTATTCCCAGGGCTCGCCTTCGGGGGGATGGCGGATGCTGCCCTCGATGCGCAACGGCGTGAGCGCGGGCACCGGCGCGGTCTCGCTGCGCGCATCGTGCCGCAGGTAGTGCCGGCACGCCGGGCACACGCCCGCGCTCTCGAGGATGGTCTCCCGGCAATGCGGACATTGCCGGGTCGCTCCCGGGACGGCCGGGCGGGCGCTGCTCATGACGTGGCGCCGGTCTCCGCGCCATGGCTGACGCCAGGCCGCGCGGATTTCGCGCCCCTGCCGTCATCCCAGCCGAACTCGGCCTGGCCGCGAAGGCGGGCGCCCGCCGCGACCGTCAAGGTGCCGGCCTTCAGGTCGCCGACGACCACGCCGGTCGAGAGCAGGTCGACGGTCGCCGCCTGCTCGACGTTGCCTTCCAGCTCGCCGGCGATGGTGACCTTGCGGGCGCGCACCGCGCCGGTCAGCTTGGCGCCGGGGTCGACCGTGAGGTCGCCCTGGACGTTGACGTCGCCCTTGAACCTCCCGGCAATGCGTATGCTGCCGCCGCCTTCGATCTTGCCTTCGATGGTGATGTCGGCGGCGATCAGCGACTCCTTGTGGAGCGGCGCAACGTCGGCGCGCGCCGGCGGGGCCGCGGGAGCAGGCGTGAACTCGGGCTTCGGCGGGGCGTCGAACCGGGCCGGCTGCTTCGCTTCGGGAGCCGGTGCCGGCGTGGGCGCAAGTCGGGCCGCGATGTTGTCTTTCCAGATCGACATGATGCAGGGCCTATCGTGAGGATGAACCGCCGAGGCTAGCGCCTATCCCGGCCGGTGGCAATCCATCCGTCCAAGAACCGCGGCCGATCGTGTCCGGCGTGTCCATTGCATGCATCGCCGCGTCGCGCGCCGGATGTAGAACTTGCAAGGTCCGGGTAGAAGTTGCCGAAACCTCGGCCGGTCGCAGGCGAACGCACCCGGTAGAATCCGCGCGTGCCAACTCCGCCCGAGTCCCCCCACGATGCCATGCTGCGGCTGATCGCAGGCTTTCGCGCTTCGCGGGTGGTCCACGTTGCCGCCAGGCTGCGGCTCGCCGACGCCCTGCGCGACGGCCCGAAGGATGCCGCCGCGCTCGCCAGGATCACGTCGGCGCACGCTCCGTCGCTGGAGCGCCTGCTGCGTGCGCTGGCGAGCCTTGGTCTGCTCGCACAGGACGCTGATGGGCGATTCGCGCTGACGGCGCTCGGTGGCACGCTGGACAGCGATGCGCCGGGCTCCCTGCGTGCGTGGGCGGAGCTGGCGCTCGGCGGCGAGCATTATGCGGCCTGGGGCGAGCTCGAGCACAGCGTCAGGCATGGGGAGGTGGCTTTCGATCGCCTCTACGGCACCGACGTCTGGACGTATCGCCGGCAGCACGCGGAGCGCAGCGAGCTCTTCAACCAGGCCATGGCGGCGCTCGCGGGCGGCTTGGATCCGGCGATCATCGGAAGCGCGGCATTCGCCGGCGTGCAGAGCCTCGTCGACGTGGGCGGGGGCGACGGCAGCCTTCTGGTCGCCCTGCTCGCGAGGCATTCCGCGATGCGCGGCGTCCTCTTCGACCTGCCCCATGTCGTCGCGGACGCGCGAGCGCGGATCGACCGGGCGGGACTCGCGGCGCGCTGCGAGGTCGTCGCCGGCGACGCGTTCGATTCGGTGCCCGGCGGCGCCGACGGGTACGTCCTGTGCCAGGTCCTGCACGACTGGAGCGACGAGCGCGCCGGCGCCGTGCTGCGCAGCTGCCGCCGCGCCATTGCCGAGGGCGGCAGGCTGGTCGTGATCGAGCGCGTGCTTCCGGAGCGCTTCGATCCATCGCCCGCCGCGCGGTCGGCGGCAATGGCGGACCTCGCGATGATGGTGCTGACCGGCGGGTGCGAGCGCACGGTCGACGACTTCCGGTCCCTGCTCGAATCCGCGGGGTTTCGCATGGGCACGGTCGAGCGCAGCGCGTCCGGCCTCGCGCTGATCGGGGCGACGCCATGGCAGCGGCCGCGATGAGCGCGTCCGCGCTGCTGGTTTCGACGGCGATGCACGCGCCCGCCCCGGCGCGGATGGCGCGCTGCCTCGCGACGGCCGGCTTCGAGGTCTCCGCGCTCGCGCCCCGGGATTCGCTCGTGGCGAAGAGCCGCTACGTCCGCAGGATCGGCCATCTTCCGCAGAACGCGACCGCCGGGCAGTGGGTGCACGGCTTCGCGGCGACGGTGAAGGCGACCGCGCCGGCGCTGGTGCTGCCCTGCGACGACACCTCGTTTCGCCTGATGCAGCTGATCGTCCTCGCTCCGCCGCGCAACCTGCAGCCGGCATTGCAGCGCGAGCTCGCGCTGCGCGTCACGGCATCGCTCGGGTCGCCGGCCTTCTATCGCGCCAGCGTGGACAAGACGCTGCTCTGTCCCGCGGCCGCCGCGCTGGGCGTACGCGTTCCGCCCTACGTGGTGGTCGAGGATCGACGCGAGGCCGAGGCTTTCGCCGGCGAGCACGGATACCCCGTCGTGGCGAAGCGCGGTCATTCGACGGCCGGCGAAGGCGTCGCGATATGCTCGAATGCGATGGAACTTGCCCAGGCGTTCGCGACGCTCCGGCTTCCGGACCCGACCGGAATCGTGGATGTCGACGGCAGGCGCCTGCTGGTCCAGGCGCACATTCCCGGACGCATCCAGTACTATGCCGGGGTGGCCTGGAAGGGGGGGCTGATCTCCGGCATGGGGGTCGAGAAGGTCGCCGGCGTCCCCAAGGGACCGTCGACCGTGTCGCGCTACTTCCGGTCGGACGCGCTGCGTGATTTTTCATCGAGGCTTGCGCGGGGATTCGGCATCAACGGCATATTCGCGCCGGAGTTCGCAATCCACGAGCGCAGCGGCGAGCCCTACCTGCTCGAGTTGAATCGCCGCATGACGCACGGCACCCACCGCGGTGCCGCCATGAATGTCGACGTGGGTGCGGCGCTCCACTGCGCGCTGTCGGGCGCGCCGATGACGACGAGGACCGACCTGGACGAAGGCGAGGAACACCTGTGCGTGCATTTTCCATCGGAGTGGCTGCGCGACCCGGAGAGCGCGTGGCTGCGCGATCATCCCGTCGACGTACCCTGGGACGAGCCCGAATTGATCGAAGCCATGCTTGCAATGCGCCGGAACTCATGAACGACGACCGGATCCTGCCGCGTCCGCGGCGCTGGCACGCCGCCGCCGCGATCGCGGCACTGCTGTTCATCTGCGCGGCATCGTCGGCGCCGGCGGCGGAGGTCGACGCCTATCCGAGCCGGCCCATCCGCATCGTCGTGCCTTTCGCCGGCGGCACCTGGGTCGACTCGGTGGCGCGCATCGTCGCCGACCGGCTCGCCGCGGACGTCGGGCAGCCGGTCGTCGTCGACGATCGTCCCGGGGCATCGGGCAGCATCGCCGCCGACTTCGTCGCCAAGGCGCCTCCCGATGGCTATACGCTGCTGGTGGGCGGCGTGTTCCTGACCACCCTGGTGGCGATCAACGCGCCGCACGCCGTGGATCCGCTGCGCACATTCGTGCCGATCACGCGCTGGACGAACGCGCCGATTCTCATCGTCGCCAATCCCGCGCTCGGGGTCGATTCGCTCGGCGGCCTGTTCGCCCTCGCGCGCCGCGAGCCCGGCCGGGTCGCCTACGCGACCTCGGGGGTGGGCACCACGCCGCATCTGGTCGCGGTCATGCTGACGCAGCGCGCGGGCGCGGACATGTTGCACGTGCCCTACGTGAACACCAACACCGAGGCCAAGGACGTGCTCGCCGGTGTGGTTCCCGTCATGTTCACCTTCACCGGGACCGTCGATTCGCTGGTCAGGAGCGGGCGCCTGAAGGCGCTGGCAGTGACCACGCGGGAGCGCAGCGCCGTCTGGCCCGACGTGCCCACGGTGGCCGAGCAGGGGTTTCCCGGATTCGACGTGGCCACCTGGAGCGGGGCGCTCGCGCCGATCGCGACGCCGCCAGCGGTGGTCGCCCGGCTGCATCGCGAATTCGCCCGCATCCTGCAGGAGCCGGACGTGCGCGAGAAGATCGCGGCGCTCGGTCTGCAGGTCGACGGCGCGGATCCGGCGCACTTCGCCGCGGACATGCAGGCCGAGCTGCCGCGGTGGAAGGCGGTCGCGCGCGCCGCGGGGCTGCGGGACGATTAGGCGCCCCTTCCTTCCTTGACACCGAAGGGTCGGATCTCGATACTTCAGGCGCACATCTCGACCAGGAGGTCCACGATGAAGCTCGCAATCAGGCTGGGCGTCGCAGGCGCATTGCTGGCAATCGCTTCCGGATCGGCCCTGGCGGCCAACAGCCTGGCATTCGTGACGGTTCCGACGCTCGATGACGCGGGCCTGTTCGCATTGATCGGCATCGTCGGTGCAGCGGGCGGCTGGCTGCTGCGTCGCCGGAAGAAGTAGCGACCACGAAGCGGCGGCCGCGGCCGCATCCTTCGCCTTGCCGATCCGACGGCCGGCGAGGCTTCGAACGCCTTGATCGATCCGCATTCGCTCTATCTGCTGCGGCTCGCCTATTTCGGGGCGTTCATCGGCGCGAGCGCGTTCCTCGTCACCTGGGAGGGGGGCAATCCGCAGTGGCGGCCGCCGGCACGCCGGTGGCGGCACATCGCGCGCAACCTCGCGATCTTCCTGCTGGCGGTCGTCGTCGCCGACGGCGTGGTCGGCCTCGGGATGCTGCACGTAGGCTCCCGCCTGAACGATCTGCCCGCCGGGTTGCTGACGCCGCTCGACCTCCCCGTCTGGGCGCTGGCGCTGGCCGGCCTGGTCGCCGCCGATCTCGCCGCCTATGCGTTCCACCGCCTCAGCCATCGCTGGCGCTGGCTCTGGCTCATCCACTCGGTGCATCACTCCGATCCCGATCTCGATGCATCCACCGCCTTGCGCGAGCATCCGCTCGAGATGGTCTGCGACGTCGCCCTGGTGGCGGCCGTGCTGACCCTGCTCGGCATACCCCTCTGGGTGGAGGGGCTGCGGGCGGTCGCCCTCAATCCGCAGGCGATCGCCCAGCACGCGAACATCCGCTACCCGCGATGGGTCGAGCGGGCATTCGGCTGGCTGCTCGTGACCCCGGCGCTGCATCGCCTGCATCACTCGCCGGATCCGCGGAAAACGAACAGCAACTACGGGATGATGTTCTCGATCTGGGACCGCATCTTCGGGACCTACCATCGACCCGATCCCATCCCGGCGTCCTGCTTCGGACTGGACCGGCTGCAGGGCGAGCGCTGGCAGACCGTTTCCGGGATGCTGCTGACGCCGGTGGCGGCGCGCGCAATTCCGGTGCTCTGATGCCGGCCGGGGGTGTCGGGCGCTGCGCTAGAATTCGCGCAGGTCCGCGACTTGCCGGAGAACGTCCAATGCCCATCTACGAATACGCCTGCCACGGATGCGGGCACGAATTCGAGACTCTCGTCCGCAGCGGGACGGTGCCGGAGTGCCCGACCTGCCACTCGAGCGATCTCGGGAAGAAGCTGTCGGTCTTCGCCACCGGTGCAACGCCTGCGCAGCCGCGGCCCGGCGGCGCCCCGGGAGCCTGCGGGTCCTGCGGCTATCCCGGCGGTCCGGGATCCTGCGCGCTGAACTGAAGCACTGCGAGCTTCAGGCCGCGCGATCGCCTGAGCCTGCTGCGTCGCGATTCGATTCCTGCAGGGCAAGCGCGCGGGCGAGCTCGGTGACGTCGCCGCGCAGTGCCATGATCTTGAACTGCAGGTTGACCGACACCATCAGGCTGATCACCACCCAGCAGTAGACGATCAGGTCGGCGCCGCGTCCGACGCCGGCCAGATGCGCGAGCTCGTTGGCGCGATCGGGATCGAGGACAAGATAGATGCCGGCCAGCGCCACGACCGCGAGTGCGCTGCTCACCAGCCTCGATTTCCGGCGCTGCAGGAATGCGTAGACGAGGCACAGTGCCAATCCGGATATCAGCAGCACCTGGATGATCATTTGTTGACCTTCGCGATGAAGAGATCGGCAAGAATGTTGAGCGCGTTGCCCAGTCGCTGCCCCTTGCGCAGCGAATACTCGGTGTAGACGATGGTGACCGGTGCTTCGGCGACGGACAGGCCCAGGCGCCGGATCTGGTCGATGATTTCCGAGGCATGCGCCATGCGGTTCTGGCGGATCTCGATGCATTGCGCCGCCGATCGCGTCAGCAGCCGCAATCCGTTGTGCGCGTCGGTCACCTTCAATCCGGTGGTCAGGCGCGTGAACAGGACCGCGAGCTTGAGGAGCGCGCGCCGCGAGGGCGGAAGGTTCTCGGCAGCGCCGAGGAACCGGCTGCCGATCACCACCGCCGCGCCGCTGCGGCGCTGGGCGTCGAGCAGCACCGCGATGTCTTCGGGGCGATGCTGGCCGTCGGCGTCGAAGGTGACGACGTACTCGGCCCCGCGGGAGAGCGCATGGCGGATGCCCGTCTGCAAGGCGGCGCCCTGTCCCAGGTTGATCGGGTGGCGCACCACGATGGCCCCGGCCGATCGCGCCGCCTCGCGGGTGTCGTCGCCGGAACAGTCGTCGACGACGACGACGTTCGGCCAGGTGGCGCGCACCGCTTCCACGACGTCCGCGATCACCGGGCCCTCGTTGTAGGCCGGGATGACCACCCAGACGCCGTCAGCGTCCATCCCCTATCCCGCTTTCCAGACCAGGATGGCGAGTCCCGAGACGACCAGGCCGAGCCCGGCCAGGTACCAGAGCCCGATCGATTCCCCGAACAGCCAGGAGGCGAGTGCCGGCGTGAATGCGAACGAAAGCACGACGAAGGGGTAGGCACGACTCAGGGGCACCCGCGTCAGTATCCAGACCCACAGCAGGGTGAGGCACGCGTAGATCGCGATCGCGGTCAGGAAATAGCCGTCGCGCAGCAGGGCGCCGAGGAACCCTCTTGCCGCGTCGTCCCTGCTGCGATCGGCCGCGAGCTTGAACAGGACCTGGCCGACCGACATGCCGCCGGCGTACAGGACGAGGAGCGTGACGTTGAGCGCATTCATGGCGTCAGCCGATGCCTCCATGCCCACTGATCCGCCTGCATCGCTCGTAGTCGGGCCCGCGGGCCTCGATGTACGTGTAGAGGCTCGCATGATGGCCCGGGAAGGGGAATCGCCGGATCGCGACCCTTTCGAACAGGTGGCGGACGACCGCCAGGATTTCGGGCGCCCGGTTGACATGCTCGTGCCGCATCACGATCCCGTACTCGAGGCCGGTCCGCAGACGATAGCTGATGCCGGTCGAGAAGCGCCAGCCGATTCCCCACAGGAAGCCGCCTTCGCTGGGGATGCCCGCCTGGAAGATCCCGTCCGGGCGCAGGTGCAGCGCCGCGCCGGCGACCTCGCGCGGAAGGTCGGTCAGGTGCTCCAGCACGGCGATGGAGACGATCCGGTGGTAGCTGCGGTCGGGTGGAACTTCGCCGACGCTGTCGTAGAACGACCGGACCCGCGCCGCTTCGGGCCGGCCGCGGTAGAGCTCGTGGAAAGGCTCGACGACGTCGTAGGTCTCGCCTTGCGGCTCGAATTGCAGGTGATTGAGGGTCCCCGCGCCGAGCTCCAGGATCGGGCCGCCGGGCTGTCGCGCGATCCGCGCGTGCATCCATCGTTCGAGGCGCTGCGCGAGTCCTTCGACTGCGCCGGAGCCTTCGCGGTTGATCCGGTACTGCTGCGCAAAGATCGCCTCGTGCGCCGGCGTCAGCGGCGGCCGCGGTCGCGGATAGGTGTCGAGCAGGGCCGCGATGTTCGGGGGACGGGTCATGTCGCGGCTGACGGGTCGACGCTAACGCCTCATTGCCGGCGGTGCCAGGGGAGGTATCGCCGGGTCAGCCAGCGCGTGAGCGCCTCGAAGGCCACGCCCACCGCGACCAGCACGAGCACCCCGACGAACGCCTCGTCGTGCTTGAACGTCCGCGAATTGTAGAGGATGTAGTAGCCCAGCCCCGGGATCGAGACGAAGTACTCCGCGACCACCGCGCCGATGAGCGCCCGCCCTGCGCCCAGCCGCACGCCGGCGAGCAGGTAGGGGAGCGACGCCGGGACGACGACGTCGACCAGCGTTGCGAGAGGCCGTGCGCGAAACGAGCGCGCCACCTCGAGGTACTCCGGCGGCACCGATCGCGCGCCGTCGGCCGCATTGATCGCGATCGAGAAGAACGAAGCGAAGATGACCACGGCGAGCCGCGTGTCTCCGTTGTAGCCGAACCACAGCGCGAGCAGCGGGAGGATCGCGACCATCGGGGTCGCGAACAGGCTGTTCACGTAGTAGCGCAGGGTCCATTCGACCGGTGCGATCCGCCCCATGGCGAAGCCGACGGCGGTGCCTGCGACCAGCGAGATCGCCAATCCGGTCACGACGGCGCCGAGGGTCGCGAAGGCGGCGGCGAGGAACTGCGGATCGGCGACGACGCTAACGAAGACCCGCGCGATCCCCGTCGGCCGCGCGACGTAGGTTGGCGCCCAGGCGCGGACCACGCCCTCCCACAGCGCCAGCAGCAGCACGCCTGCGATCGTCTTGAGAACGATCGGCGAATCGCGGACCAAGCGACGGGGAGGGAGCATCGCGGCCGGCGTGGCGGCGCCGGCGGGGTTCATGACTGGTAGTCGCGCCATGGTGCGAAGCGGCGCTCGAGGTAGCGACCGAGGTCCATCAGCCCGACGCCCAGCAGCACGATGATCAGGATCGCGGCGAGCATCCCGGCGGTGTCGAAGTTCTGCGACCCCATCATGATCATCTGGCCGAGGCCGGAAGGGCTCAGGA